>JBKJIP010000033.1:0-6806 GCA_046598515.1 Fimbriimonadaceae bacterium
CCGTCCCGGAACGGCATTTATCATGATGTGGATGGATCCTGCTCACCCTGAACTAAGAGACGTTGCAGATTCGTTAAAGCGATGCTTCAAGAAGTTTGGCATTGAAGCTGTCCGAGCTGACGACATTGAACACGAGGATGTAATCACCCAGCGCATCATTGATGAGATCCGGACTGCCGAGTTTCTGATCGCAGATTTAACTGGGGAAAGGCCAAACGTGTACTACGAAGTGGGTTACGCGCATGCCATCGGCCGACGCGTGATCCTCTACCGAAACAAAGAATCCCGAGTTCATTTCGATCTGCAATCCTACAACTGCCCCCCATATGAGAACCTCCATGACTTAGAAGGACAATTGACACGAAGATTGAATGCTCTAACCAACGAGACTCCCGTGGAGTAACGTTAATCTGCACAATAGCCTAGGACATGCCATAAGCGTCGACATCGATCACAACGCGAACGCCCTTGGGCTTAAAGCTGGCGAAAATGCGCCCGAGCTCAGCAATGTTGTAATCAGTCTTGAGCTTGAGCACAATGTGCCTTCGCCACTGGTTTTGAATACGCGCCAAAGGCGCATCGACCGGACCGAGCACTTCGATTCCGGCGCGGGCCTCAACGAGGATTGCCCCTTCAAAGGAAGCGCGCGTGACGGCCGGGTAATCCTCGCCGGAAAAAACGATGTTGACAATACGGCGGAACGGCGGATAACCCGCTTGCTCCCGTTCGGGAAGAGACGATTCGTAGAACGAGAGGAAGTCGTGCTCCTGAGCGCAAACCACGGCGGGGTGAAGGGGATTGAAAGTCTGGATAACAACGCGACCGGGCCTTGAGCCGCGGCCCGCGCGGCCGGCGACTTGGGACAAGAGTTGGAAAGTTCTCTCGGAAGCCCGAAAATCGGGGATACCCAGTGAGGTGTCGGCCGCGATGACGCCGACAATCGTCACATTTGGAAAATCGAGGCCCTTGGCAACCATCTGCGTCCCCACCAAGATGTCCGTCTCCCCCGATCGGAAGGAAGCCAGAATCTGATCGAGAGCGCCCCGCTTCGCGGCAACATCCCGGTCGAGCCGAGCAACCGAGGCGTTGGGGAACATCTGCTTGACCGACTCTTCAACTTTCTCGGTCCCAATCCCAAAGGGATTAAGTCGAATCCCGCCACATTTCGGACATTCGTCGGGTGGCGACTCGTGGTGGTCACAGTGGTGACATCTCAGCCGTTTCGTTCGACGGCTATACGAAAGGGCGACCGAGCAGCGAGGACACTTGAAAGTCAATCCACAATCGCGGCATATTAAAAACGGCGAGTAAGCACGCCGGTTGAGGAACAGAATCGCCTGCTCGCCTTTCTCCAGCGCCGATTCGATCTCTCGCTGCAGCATCGGGGCGACGATGGCGGGATGCCCCGCTCGATAGCCAGCGCCCAGATCGTCGATTTCGACCACAGGTAGCGAGGCCGTCGCGAAAGCTCTTCTCGTTAGGGTTAGAAGTTTAAGATGGCCATCTTTGGCTTCCCGGTAGCTCTCAATGCTCGGCGTGGCCGAACCCAGAATTACGGGACAGCCGTGCTGTTGAGCCATGAAGAGGGCGAGTCGCTTGGAGTGGTATCTCGGGCTCGATTCCTGCTTGTAGGCACTCTCGTGCTCCTCGTCCATAACGATTAGGCCAAGGTTCGTAAGCGGTGCGAAGAGCGCACTACGTGCGCCCAGAACGACGGGGGCACGGCCCTCTCGAATCCTCAACCAGCCTTCTAGCCGCTCCGCTGGCGTCAGTTCGCTATGCACGAGGGCAACTCGATCTCCGAAGCGCTCACGGAGTTGGGCGATGACCTGCGCGGCCAAGGCGATCTCGGGGACTAAATAGAGAACTTGACGGCCCTGCTTCAGGGCTTCCGCCGCGCACCGGAGGAAGACCTCCGTCTTTCCGCTGCCAGTAATGCCATAGAGCAGATAGGGGTCGGCTCGCTTCGTTCGAATGGAGGTCGATATCGCATCAATGGCTTCGTTCTGTTCGCCGGTCGGTTCCGGCGGCACTCGTCCGGAAACGTGCTCCGGTTGCACTTCGTCGATCAGTCCCGCCGTGAGTAGGGACTTGATGATCGAATCCGAAACTGACCCGAGCGCGCGGATCTCATCGACGGAAAGGGCCCGATGATCGACAGACTGCAAACGCATGAGAGTCAGGGCTTGGGCCGGCTTCTTGCGCCCTTGATCACGAAGAAACTTCTCGACTTTCTGCTCATCCGAAGTCAAACGAAAGAGACCCGTCGTGCGCCGCCGCTCGGCGGTCGCCATGACGGCGAGCGTCTGTTTCACGATTCCCTTCGCTCGCAGAGCTTTAAGGGCGCGTTCGAATGATGGAGCCAGGGCGCTAGCCTTGGATGCCGCGATGTGTCCGCCAGCTTCCTGCAAAGCGGCGTACACCTCTTGCTGAGGTTTTGAGAGCTCGGCCTCGGCTCCCTCGACCAAGCTGAACGTCGTTACCAATCGGTCCCGGATTCCGGTAGGAACGGCGGGCGCAAGAGCAACCGGTAGAGGGCAAAGCGTTTGCTCCGCCGTGAATCTCACGAGAGATACAACCGGTTCGGGCAAGCTCAATCCCTCGATTCGTTCATTGATCGACCTCAGACTCGCAAAATCAAATCCGAGACCTTCGGGAGTTGTCTCGTAAACTCGAAGCGCATAACCGAGGACCATTCGGTTCCCCAAAGGCGCCAAGAGGGCCTCTCCAGGACGCGCGTCGATATCCAGCCGATAGGTGTAGATCGCATCGGCGCCGCCCGAACGGGCTTCGAGAGCGAGGTCGACGACGCGGAGCTTCAAAGCAAAGTCAATTATGGGGGCGCTGGGGTAACGTTCGCCCAATGATCAAGGGCTTGGACACCCTCTTTTGTCAAGTGGACGATATGGATCGTGCCGTAGCCTTCTACAGCGGAGTGCTGGGGTTGACTCCGACTTACGCTTCTCCGCACTGGACAGGATTCGAACTGGGAGGTGTTCGCTTCGGTTTGCATCCTCGGTTCAATGGATCGGGTGGAGACACGAACGGCAATTTCGTGGCCGGACTTGCGGTCGATGATCTTGAAGCCTTTCGCGACCACCTGAAAGCGTCGGGAGCCTGGTGTGCGGAAGAGTTTCACATTGTGCCGGGTGGGAAACTCCTGGACTTTCGCGATCCCGATGGCAACTGGCTACAGGCCGTCGAGCGTAGTTAAGAGCATCCATGGGAATGCCGCGCATGACTCCGCCGGTGGAGGGTTCCTATGATGCCCCGAAGCGCAAAGTCAATTGGTTTCTCATGCTGATAATCGGCGTGATCGGCTTCTGTCTCGTGATGATGATCCTCGGAACGGTCATCGTTCTGCCCGCGATTGCCCGCGCCCAAGAAGTTGGTCAAAACCGATCGTGCGTAACCCGCCTCCGAGCGGTAAGCCGAGCCCTTGAGATGTACATGGTCAACAACAATGACCACTATCCGCTGAGTATCGTGCCGAGGGAGTTCGCGCCTAAAATGCGCGCCAATCGCTATTTCTGTCCACGAACACGGACGGAGTTTCGCCTCAATGATGCCCTTGCGGGCAAAACCACCAGTTCCGTCGTCGACAAGAAAAACACGCTCGTGATTTTCGAAGCTAGCCTTGACGGCAAGATGCATTTCGAGCACCAAGGCAAGGCAAACGGCGCTTTTGCGGATGGAGCGGTGCGGCCCTTCGGTCCCGAAGAAAAGCTCGCGTCGCCGAGTCCGGATCGCGAGACTGGCTAACGGCTTCCGTAAAATTGCCAGATATCCATATGGCTATTGCACTCCCACTTCATGCCTGCTATGATAGGTTCGGAGCAAGAAGCTTGCTCTTTCTTTGGAGGAAAAAATGAGGAGCGGAATTCGTATTCTTTCGGGGCTCGGTTTTGCGCTGGCGGCATCCCTTTCGGTCGCCCAGATCGCAGGCATGCCCCCACAAACGGCAGCTTTTAACGGCAACACGCGGGGTTATTGGTTTACGGCCCCATCGGCTTTCACAATCACGGGCATCAAGGTCATGGCCCAAACGGGCAGCACAGCAAGCCTTCAGAACTTCGCGGTCTTGAAGTTCACGGGCAACGTACCGCCGCCCACTTTCTCGGCAACCACGAACGCGTTCACTCAAGTGGCCCTTGGGTTCAACCAGACAGCCAATATCTTCATCCCGGTTAACGTGACTGTTAACGCGGGCGAAGTCATCGGCATTTACGGCAACATGACGGCTGCTTCGACCGCAACTGCGGGCCAGAACTCTTACGGCAATGGCACGCTCGGAACGATTATCAACGGCACTCCCGTAGCGCTCAACCGATCCGGCATGCAGTTCCACCTCGGTCAGAACACTTCGCCAAACGGTATGCACGATGTTTGGTCAGAGCCCACTTCGACAAACATCACTCGTGTCGAGTTCGAGTACACGCCTGTTCCCGAGCCGGCCACGATGGCAGCTCTCGGCCTTGGCGTTGCCGCTATGCTCCGACGCCGCAAGAAAGCCTAGCCCTTAAAAGCGTTGGCAAAATTGATACGGGCTTCCGCACCAGCGGAAGCCCGTTCAGTTTGCGAAGGTCAGAACTAACCGATTTCGCAAGTGGCTTGGATGCTGACTTCACCCAGCGATGCGGCCTCTGGATACATCGACCAGAATACTTCGCCGGAGTACGGATCGACTTCTCCGTCAGTCTCCACGATGCGACCCGGGAGTTTTACGCTCATATACATCGTCACGGGCGGCCCAGAGGAAGAACCGCCGGGATCGCTCGCCTCGGACTTCTTCTCCTCGAGAACACTCTCCGAGGCTCCCTGAACGATCTTCGCGACGAGCTTTCTGCGATCGTCCATCGGAAGCCGGTCGCCGTAAACATCGGCGAGGACCTTGTCAAAGCTTTTTGCAAGTCGGTTCATCAGCTTGCGGACCCCGTATTCGGGATTGCTGAGAAGGCCGGTTACCATTGGCTCGCCGGGGCCGAACATGGCGCGGAGCATCTCCACCTGCATCCCCATCGACACCTTCTTCATGTCCTCTTCCTTCTGCAATTCAACGGGAAGGATTTCCTTAAGCTTCATCGCCTCGGCCGCCTTCTTATCGGCGCCCTCCTTCTGCTTGCCGACCCATCGGAAAGTCTCCCGATACTTGAAGCGATTCGGGGCTATCTGCTTGACGGTGACCTCGTTGACCATCATCATGCCGCCCGGTTTCCCCTCTTTTTCCGGCTCGCGGATGGCGATATCCTTATTGATGAGCTCGTCGACTTTGCACGTGCGGGTGAAGACCCATTCGGTCTCGTCTTTCTTCTCGTTCTTCTTGCTTGTCCAGGCATCGCCCTTGGGAAGGTCGAACAATACATCCGCGCCCGGGCTTTGCATGCCTTCCTGTTTGGCTACCGTGAACTTGACGGTGCGCTTCCACGAGCCATCGGCATTGACCTCGGTCGAACTGCTCGTGCGTGCACAGCCGATCGTGATGATCAGAGGGAGAAGAAGTAGGAGTCGACGCATGGCTTTAGTATATGCGGATCAAGAGAGGCATGCGAAGTCATGTTTGTTCTCGCCACCCGCCCACGGGTGGCGATGACGACCAGCTTACACGTGAGTCCTGAATAAACAGCTCGCAAATTCCAGGCTGGACACTACCGCCATCCGAGGGCGGAATGGCGGGAAGGAGTGCTTGGAGGAGTGCGTGAATGAGTGCCCAGAGGTAACCTCGGCCACCGTGCTTCTTGGAATCGATCTCGGCACTTCCGCAATCAAAGTCTCTCTCTTCGATCCCGAGAGCGCGCGTCTGATCGCCAGCGCGACGAGCGAAGGCGAGATCCCTCGTTTTGCCCCGGAACCGAACTGGTGCGAGCAGGATCCCGAAGATTGGTGGACGGCCACCCTGCAAGCTCTTTCCAAGCTCCCCGCCGAAGGTCGCCGGCAGGTAAGCGCGATCGGGATCAGCTACCAGATGCATGGGCTGGTGCTACTTGGGACTGACGGCAATCCGGTTCGTCCCAGCATCATCTGGTCCGACGGGCGAGCCGTCTCCTCGGGAGCCGACCTCGCTGATGAAATCGACTGGAAGCCGTTACTTAATCGACCCGGTAATTTCACCATGGCCAAGCTGCGCTGGGTGCATGATCACGAAAGCGATCTTAAGCCCTGGAAGGCGATGCTTCCCGGTGATTACCTGGCCTATCGGCTCTCGGGCGAGGCGGTTACAACGACCACCGGCCTAAGCGAGATGATCGCCTGGGACTTCGTCGCTCAAGGGCCTTGCACCCACATTTGGGATAGAGCTTGGTCGGCTTCCCTCATGCCGGACTTGGTACCGATTTTTGGAGATCAGGGGCGCGTGACCGAATCAGCCGCCGCCCAAACAGGGCTTCCCGCTGGTGCGCGGATATGCTACCGGGCCGGAGACCAACCCAACAATGCGCTTTCCCTCAATGTTTTTCACCCCGGTGAGCTTGCGGCAGTTGCGGGGACGAGCGGCGTGCTTTATGGCGTTACAGATCAGCCCACCCTCGATCCCCAAGAGCGCGTAAACACGTTCCTGCACGTAAATGACCAACCCGACCAATCAAGACTCGGCGTTCTGCTCTGCGTAAACGGAGCCGGAGGGTTTTACAGTTGGGTTAGACGACTTTTGGGCGTAACGACTTTCGACGAATTGAACGACCTTGCCGCGAGGTCAGAGCCCGGCGCTAATGGCGTCACCGCGATCCCTTATGGAAACGGTCCTGAGCGAAGCCTCGGTAATCGCAATCCCGGGGCCGGATTCTCCAATCTCGACGTGAATCGCCACGGTC
>JBKJIP010000073.1:0-18895 GCA_046598515.1 Fimbriimonadaceae bacterium
ATGTAAATCACCTGTACATACTTGAACGTTTGGCGGACGGATATCCTACGGTTTAGGACTAGAAAGTCGGGCAGTTGTGTTAGAATTTTACAATGCTCTCGAACAAGGTTCATCTGAGCACCCTCTGTCTCGTCACCATCGGCCTTTTCGATTTGGTGACGACAATGATGCTGCTGAACCAAGGTTTCGGTGAGAGCAACCCCTTGTTCGGTCCCCTTCTCAGGTTCGGCGGGCTGGCTTTTGTCCTTGCGAAGGTTTTCTTCCTCGCCGGCCCGATACTGATTCTTGAATTCGCACGCACCAAGCACCCGAGAAGCGCGGAGCAAGGGACTTGGATTGCCTTCGTCGCCTACACCGCACTCTACCTAAGCCATCTCGCACGACACTTCGGCTGAAGTATTACCCTGATGGGTGCGAACCATAAAATATGATTTCGCAAGCATAAGGAATTGATGTGACCCATACCACGGATATCCGGGAAGATCGTTAAGCCATTTGGACCGAGCGAAGGGCCCGATCCCGAACAAAAAATGTCTATTGAACTGATCCTCCTCATCATCGTCCTGATCCTCCTCTTCGGAGGCGGCGGCTGGTATTTCCGTGGCCGACGATAACGGCGCTACCCGCCCAAACGCACCGCGAAGAGAGCGGCGATCGAGATAAAGATCCAGAGGACAACTCCCTGGATCAACGGTCTTATGCCGACCGCTTTTAAGGTCTTGCCGGAAATGCCGAGGCCGATCACGAAGAGGCTGAGGGAAAATCCGGCGGTGGCCAGCATTCGGGCATAGGGCCGAATCGGCTCAAGGGCTGCGACGTACGAACTGATCAGGCTCGCCAATACGAAGAGGCCGATGAACCACGGGATTGGCGCTTTCTTGGCCTCTCCTTCCCTCCCTTTCCGAAGAATCTGAGCGGCGATTAAGACGATCGGGATCAAGTACAGCACACGGCTTAGCTTTACAGCCGAGGCAGTTTCCAGGCTATCGCTCCCAAATGCCGTCGCTGCGCCGACGACACTGGCCACATCATGAATTGCGATGCCGGCCCAAGCTCCAAACTGGTCGGGGGTTAACGCTAGCGCGTGCCCGATGGGCGGGAAGATCACGAGGGCCAGGGCGTTTAGCAGGAACACCGTTCCGACGGAAACGCTGACGTCCTCCTGAGGAGCATCGGTCACGCTCGCCATCGCCGCGATGGCGCTTCCCCCGCAGATGGCGGTTCCCGTGCTGACCAGAAGACCGGTCAACGGGCGAATCTTCATCACTCTCTGGAGGAACCAGCCGAGAGCGAAGACAGCCGCGATCGAGACGAGCGCGAACAGGATGCCTTGGCTCCCCGCTTTGAGAATCTTGTTTAGGTCGACAGAGAAGCCCAAAAGCACGACCGCAATCTGGAGGCCAGTCTTGCTAATCCTTTTGGACGCATCGGGATACGCGTTGCCAAGGGTAAGTGCGATCAGAATCCCAAGGATCAGTGCCCCGGGGGCAACCCAATGGAGAATGCCTTTTGCCGCCGGAACAAGGGGAATGAGGCACAGGATCGCTCCCAGCAAAAAGGCGGCACGAGCGATCACGGTAAGATTCTAGCTTCCCGAACCCTCGCCATGCGCCTCGTAATAGCCACCCACAACCGAAAGAAAGCCGGCGAGATGGTCACCATCCTCTCCCATCGCTTCCCCGCCCTCGAGATCGTCACTCTCGCCGACTACCCGGAATCACCGGAACCGGAAGAGACGGGAAGGACCTACGCCGAGAATGCGGCGATCAAAGCTAACTCCGCTTTGGAATTCACGGGCGAACTGTGCATCGCGGACGATGCCGGCCTCGAAGTCGATGCGATGGGCGGGGAGCCGGGACTGTATTCCAAGCGTTTCGCGGGCGAACAAACCGCATTTTCTGAGAAGATGCAAGTGATCCTCGGCAACCTGAGTGGCGTACGCACCGAGCGACGGACAGCCCGCTTCCGCTGTTGCGTGGCCGTCGCCCGCCCCGGTGAGGACACGCTCGTCTTCGAATCCACATGCGAGGGCAGAATCGCCGAAGAACCAAGCGGCCGCGGCGGATTCGGCTACGACCCGATTTTCTATCTGCCGGAGCTAGATTGCACGATGGCGGACTTGACCGCCGAGCAAAAGCACTCCATAAGCCATAGGGGCAAGGTGCTGAAGTTGGTCGGCGATTATCTGGCTAATGGGATTGTCTAGGGTTCAACGGCCCCCTTGTTTCCGCCATTTCGCCGGACCAAACCGAAGCCAAACCCCGAATGCTGCTCGCGTTGGAGTGCGTTGTCCCAAGGAGATGCCAACTACCTCCGCCCCCACCCCTGAAACGAAGCATTCACGGAGGGGCACGTCCTGAAGGGACGAGATGTTACAGCCCAGGTCGCAGGCGCGCGCCGCCAGGCTCGCGCCGAAGGCCTGGGGTCGAACGCCGACCAGTAGAAGCGCGCAGGGCAAGCCCCAGGCGACGAGTGCGCTAGCGCGAAGGAGTTGCGACTTGCCCTGCGCGCTGCGGCGCAAGGGACTTGGCCGCGAAACATGTCAATGCATCCGAGGCGGTCGCCGCGGAACATGCATCCGCGGCCCACACTGGCTTCCTGGGCCTTTGTCGAAGTCCTGCACCATTTGGGGTTGCGCAGCCTATCAAAGCGGGCTACTCTTCGCCGCCCTCTTCTTCGTCCTCGATGTCGCCGTCGTCGGCGCCTTGCACGATCCGTGCGATCGAGCGGACCTGGTCACCCGCTGCGAGGTCGATTAGCTTCACGCCCTGCGCGATGCGCCCAACCAAACGGATGTCCTTCACCTTCATCCGGATACCCTTGCCTTGAGTGGTCATGAGCAGGAGACGGTCGTCATCCTCCACAACCTCAGCCCCGACAATGCGTCCGGTCTTGGCCGTGACATTCATCGTCAGGATGCCCGAACCGCCTCGGCCTTGGACGCGATACTCCTCGAGGTCGGTGCGCTTGCCGAATCCGTTCTCACCGACAACCAACAGCGTCGCGCCAACGTTGACGATGGCGGAGGAGACCAGGTGGTCTTCCGTATTCTTGAACGTGACGGCTTTGACGCCGCCGGCCGTGCGGCCCCGACCGCGAGCCTGTGTCTCATTGAACCGAATCGACTGGCCCTCTCGGGTGATAAGAATGACGTCGTCCTTGCCGCGCGTCTTCAGCACCCAGCCCAGCTCGTCGCCTTCCTCGATATTGAAGGCGATGATGCCGTTCGAGCGGATGTTGCCGAACTTGGCGAGTTCCGTTCGCTTGATCTCACCGAGTCGGGTGATCATCGTCAGGAAGCCCTCGGCGTTGATGTCCTTGACGCTGACCGTCGCCGTTACCCGCTCATCGGAGTCGATGGCGATGTAGTTGATGACGGGCATACCCTTGGCATAGCGACCCGATTCCGGAATCTCATAGCCCTTCAAGCGATACACCTTGCCCCGGTTCGTGAAGAACAGGATGTAGTGGTGCGTGCTGACCTGGAAGAGATGGGCGGGTTCGTCGTCACCCTTCAGGGTGTTGTTCACGCCCTTGCCGCCGCGCTTCTGCTGACGCCAAGCGTCGATGCTGACGCGCTTGATATAGCCATCTCGACTGATGGAGATGATCGCTTCTTCCTCGGGGATCATGTCCTCGTCGGTGAACTCGCCGGCTTCGCGGGCAATGATTTTCGTGCGGCGCTCGTCGCCGTGTTTGTCACGCATTCCCGTGATTTCTTCCCGCATGACCTTGATGAGGCGATGGGGGTCGTTGAGGATGTCGAGGAGGTTCTGAACCTTGTACAAGGCATCCTTGTAGCGGTTCTCAAGTTCCATCTGCGAAAGTCGCGTGAGCTGGCGAAGGGCCATGTTCAAAATGGCATTCGCCTGCAGCGGCGAGAGAGTGAACTCGCGAACGAGTTCGACGCGAGCCTGGGCGGCGTCCTCGCTGCGGCGGATGAGCGCGATAATCTCATCCAGGAATCGCCGGGCGACTTGCAAGCCCTCGTTGATGTGAACATCTTCGAGCGCTTGATACAGCTCGTACCGTGTTCGGTTCTCGATGACGTTGCGGCGATGCTTGATGTACTCGTCGAGAATGGTCAGCAACGGCGAAACGCGGGGAGCGTTATCGACGAGCGAGAGCATGATCGCGCCGTGCGTCGTGCGCAACGCGGTGTGCTTGAGAAGATAGTTGAGCGCCTTGTTCGGATTGACGTCGCGCCGGATGGAAACTTCGACGCGCATGCCGCGCTTGTCGGAGTAGTCCTGAACATCGGTGATGCCGTCGAACTTACGCTGCTTGGCCAGGTCGGCGATGTTCTTGACCAGGTTGGCCTTATTGACCTGGTACGGGAGCTCGGTGATAACGATGAGGCTCTTGCCCATCTCGCCCGGCTCGATCATTGTCTTGGCTTGCAGAATGATCGATCCGCGCCCAGTCTCATAGGCCGAACGGATGCCCTTCGTGCCCATGATCGTCGCGTACGTCGGGAAATCAGGCCCCGGCAGATGCTCCATGATGTCGTCGAGTGTCGACTCCGGATGCTCGATGCGGTGCAAAATCGCGTTGCAAACCTCGGTCAGGTTATGCGGCGGCAGGTTCGTGGCCATGCCGACGGCGATACCTTGGCCGCCGTTACAAAGAAGATTCGGGAACTTGCCGGGAAGAACCACGGGCTCGTTCATGCTCTGCAGGTAGTTCGGCACCCAGGGAATCGTCTCGCGATCGATATCCTCGAGCATTTCCATGGAAAGCGGCGTTAGCCGGCATTCCGTGTATCGCATGGCGGCGGGAGAGTCGCCATCGACGTTTCCGAAGTTGCCCTGGCCCTCGATGAGGGGGTAGCGCATGCTGAAGGACTGCGCCATGCGGACGAGCGTCGGATAAATTATCGCTTCGCCGTGGGGGTGAAAGTCGCCGCTGGTGGTGCCGCAGACTTTCGCGCACTTCGTAAAGGCGCCACCCGCCGTCAGGTTGAGCTGACGCATGGCATAAAGGATGCGCCGCTGAACGGGCTTCATCCCATCGCGTACGTCCGGAAGGGCGCGGGCGATGATAACGGACATGGCGTAGTTGACATAACTGCGCCCCAATTCTTCTTCGACATTGACTGTCGATTGATTCGGATTCTCTTCGGCCATGGGTTCACTCAGCGCCATCCAGACATGACGCTAGGGGGTCGAACCATACAGACGCTTCTCCCCCCTAATTTGAACCTAGATTTTACCTGGTAACCCGACTTTCAGGCTTGAACCCGTTCTGGCCTAATCCATTCTCAGTTCGCTGCAAAGCTCGATCAGACGTGGGGCATCGATCCCGTCCACAATGGGCCCCGAGCAGGCCGCGAAAAGCTCATGGGAACTGGCCATGCGAGACTCCGGTTGGACGACCACGTCCACCCGTTCGCCATTCCAAACTGCGGCATAGACGATCGCACCGCTTTCGCTGTCTTCACGGAGCGCAACGGCAGCGACGACCGTTCGGAAGCCGGAGTTGGTGAGTTCGCCCACCCCGTCGACCTCCAACATGGCCATCTCAGCCACGTTCTGGTCTTCCATAACTTGGATAACGTGGACATCGCCGTTGGCGAACCCAATGAGAATCTTATTTTGTAGCGCCAAAGTTCTATCCTTAGGACGAGGACCGACCAAGGAAAGTCTTGGCAAGGAACCGCTCGATCTTTCGCGACGCCTTGAATAGTCCGGTCTGCCAGCGATCGAGCAGGGCCACCGGCCAGCGCGGCTTGGGCAGCGTGGCGTCGATGTAGTTCACCTCCGCGCCTGGAAGCGGAATGCGCTCCGGACGGCGATGGGTGCGGAAAACGTGATCCCACAAGGCGATGCCCCAAAATCCAACAACGGCAAGGTTCGAACTCGGTCGCCAGTGGTGATTCAGGTGGAAGCTGTAACAACGTCGAGCAATCGGCCCAAAGAAGCGCTTCTTGAACAGTGGCTCCCAAAACGCCTCAAAAGGAAGATGGAGGGCCGCATGCCAGATCTCGTATGAGCTGTAGAACGCGGTGACCGAAATCATGAGCGCCATAACGAGCGGCGCCTGCGGGAACATGAGCTTCAGCGGCAAGGCGATCAGAATCGCGAAGACCACAAGGAAAATCGGGAGCGACCAATACGGGAACATCATGGACTCTTCCTGATGCTCATGCTCCACCGAAAATTCGCTTCGAACTTCGACTAACCGCTCCGGCTCATTGGGCTGGACCGGGGCCTTTACATAGGTGAGGCCATGGTGCGTGGAATGCGCACGGTGCATCGAGCCCAGGAACGGCAGCACGGCCGAGTGCAGGAGATACCGGTGGTAGAGGTACTCGAACAAACTCAGCGGCAAGCCGATGAAAAGCGCCCAGCCAAAGACCGCGGGAAGGTGGGCGACTTCGTTCGCGAACGATTTTGGCGCGAGGAGCGCGAAGAGATAAATGAACGCCACAAACTGCCCGCCGATGACGATGGCGAATGTGGTTAAGGGCATGCGGTGTTCGCGGGAGTGCTCTTTACTATTCAAGGGAAAGTCCGTTGGACCGTCTGGACGCGAGCCTGAATGGTGCCGACGGGCAGGCTCAGTCGTTGCGGTCTCAATCCAGTATGACGTTCTGGAGCCCCCTCTTGTTGTCGGGGTCCTGGCCCGATTTTATCGGTATTTCAGGGTTGCTTTGGCCCGTTCAAGCAAACGGGGGCCAAAAGTGGGATTTTTCGGGAGGATGTGTAACGGCAAGTCTTGGATGTGAGTATAATGCTGGTGTTACGTTCCAATTGCCTCAGGTTTCCTTTTTAGTCCAGCTTTCTGGTTCTTCCAAGTGATTTCTGCCTTTTGACCGGAACAAACTAACAAAAAGGAGGCCACTCAAATGGCTACAAAAACACTTTACGTGGGCAACCTGCCCTATTCGACGAGCGAGAACGATCTCGTCAACCACTTCGGCAAATACAACTCGAGCAACGCTCGCATCATTGAAGGACGCGGCTTCGGCTTCGTTGACATCGATGCCGACAACCTCGAGGCTGCTTGTGCCGATCCTGCGATGACGACCATGAGCGGTCGCACGCTCACCGTTAACGAAGCCAAGCCGAAGGGCACGGGCGGCGGCGGCGGTGGCGGCAGCAGCTACGGCGGTGGTGGCGGCGGCGGCGGTGGTCGCGGTCGTTCCAGCGGCGGCGGCAGCGGCGGCGGCGGCGGACGACGCTGGTAAGTCGATAACCGGTTGAAAGACCAAGAGAAGCCCGGCCTGAATCAGGCCGGGCTTCTTCTTTTACTCGACGTTCAGCGTCACAATAGCCGCATACCAGGCGAGCGTCCCGCGCGAGAGCTGATACCGGAATGTATCCTTGCCCGTAAACCCGGAACGCGGGGTGTACACGAACGAACCAGCCGCCTGCATTTCCAACTTGCCATTGGCGGGCCTTTGGGTGATGCTCATCTGCGCTCCCTCAAGATAGGAATCGTTGCCAAAAACCGTCGGGAGATTGTTCTGCGTGTTCGCGATCACCTTGTAAGTGTCAAATTTCGCTACTGGCGCTTGCCGCCCGCGAAAGAGATACGGCTGGGACAGGTCGCCCTGCTCGTCCTTCTTCATCGTAAGAACCGCGATCGCCCCGTCCGCATCGCGGACCGCGACCTTCGCTCCATCGTACGTCCCCGGTGAAGACCGAATCGCGTAGCGAGTCTTCAGGTTGCTGGCGGAGCGGCTCACCACGAGCTGGCCGACCTTGGAGATGGCTGTCACATAGACTTCACCTGTTGAATCCATGGCGAGCGAGCCAGCCCGGCTCCCGTCGTTTGTGGGACGCAGGTTTTCGAGGGGTGTGCCGCCCAACGAATAACGCACGACATAAGACCGGACGACGGCCTCCTCTTTGCTATCAAGAAGGATGTAGATGAACCGGCGGGCGTCCATCAGGGCATCTCTCGGCTCGATGTCAGCCGTATTCAACTTCGTCTCGATCCAAACCGGATGTCCATCTTCGGAGTCCAGACTGAACAGCAGCGTTCCACCCACGGCCGATTTCGCCAAGACCACGACTTTGCCGTCGGGATCGACGAGGAGTCCAGCCAGGTCCTTGGTCTCCGGTAGGTCGACTGAGAACACCTTTTTCCCTTTGGGATCGACCTTGGCCACGCGAACCGGGCCGTCATTGGCGATAACGCCCGCGATGATCACGTTTCCTTTCTGGTCCGAGGTGATCTTGGAGGGCCGCCATGCATCGGCGAGTAACTTGCCCGATCCATATCGCCAACCCGCGGCTCCGCCCGCATCCGTCCGAGTTAGGAAGGCAATGCCAATGCCCGAGCCGATTCCGGATACGAACATATCGCCGCTGCGTTCGATGAGAAGCCCGGTGGGCAAGCTGCCGGATTCACTCTTCAACTCCTGATTGCTCTCCTCGTCGCCAGCCGGCGAGAAGCGATGCAGATGCACGCTCTGGTCCTTCTCCATCCGCACGACGACATAGATCTTCCCCGCTATGTCCGTCGCCGCCGCTCCCAGCCAAGCACTCCCGGCCTCCGCTCCGCCGATCAGCATCGTCCGTAAGACGGTGCTGTCGAGATTGAAGACGGTCAACGCGATCTGATTCGTCGGTTTGTCTCCCGGCATTCGATTCTCGGAGACGACCGCGATCTTGCCTCCGTCAAGAAAAAACGGGCCCCGCACGTTCGCCATGCCCGTGGTGTGCGCCTCGATCGGCTTCTTCCACACCAAGTCGGCCTGGTCGACGGCCAGACCCGTCGTCGCCACTGCGACTGTTAAAGCTAATAAAATTGTCCGCATCTATTCCCTCTCGTAAAACCCTCAGAGGTTTAAGTCGCGAGTGAGGACGCTGGACCGGGTGCGGTTTGCTACGGACCGCCCAGCCATTCGAAACCGAAATCGTAGGTCTCGTTGATACCCGTGATGGTCCATTGCTTCTGCGAGACTGGACCCTTCCCGCGAACGTAGATCGTGGTGACTTTCAACGTGCGGTCACCGAGTTGGAGCACCAGGTCGGTTTGGATAGCCTTGACCCGCTGATCGGCGGGCCACACGCCTTCGTGCTGCTCTACGGAGCCACTGCCCGCCAAGGTTTTGCCAGCCATATACATGCGCCCCTTCCAAGGAAGTTTCGTCTCTTTCTTTGAGCCATCGAGAATGGCGATGGGGGGATTGAAACGGGTGCCGGCAAGCACGCTTGCCTTCAGAACTGTTCCATCCCAAGCCACGATCGAGTCACCCAAGGAGCCGCTCAACTCGAACCCCGCGCCGGAGGCGACCGGGTAGTCGCGCGTCACCTTAACTTCGTGGAGAAACTGGCCGAGTTGGCCCTTCATCAGATACCGCCACTCATTGCCCACCTTGAGTGGAAAGAGTTCGGCTGGCTTTGCACATCCGCCGATAAAAATGATTGCAAGGAGCGCGGGGATGCATCGTGCCCCGCGACTTCGACGATGCGACGCGGGGCACGATGCGTCCCCGCGCTCCATGAAAGCAGATGGTTCCTTCAAACCACGGCCTCCAACTTGGCCAGGCTCTGAACTAACTTCTTCGTGCCCACCACACCTGGGAACGCGACGGTCACTTCGCAATCCCCCTTCCCTACCGGAGCGCAGGCGATGACGATGCCGATGCCGAACTTGACGTGCTTCACACGTTTGCCCACGTCGAAAGGAGGCTTCCATTCGGGCGAGCGCAGTTGCCTCTGCTGACCGTAGTTCGGAGCGGGAGGAGCGGGGGCACTGACCGTAACTTGTCCCGATCTCAGGGTCGAGATCATTCGCTCGGCGGGTGAAGCCATGTAGCCGCCTTGCGTGTGAACCATGTTGTGCGGAATCTCATCCAGGAAACGAGAACGGCGATTGAAGTTCGGCTGGCCGAAGAGTGCTCGACGGTGGGCATGGAACAAATGGAGTTCTTCCCGCGCCCGGGTCATGCCCACATAGGCTAAACGGCGCTCCTCTTCAATCTCGGAGTCCGAGCCCAGCGACCGTGAGTGCGGGAAGATGCCTTCCTCCAGACCGGTCAGATAGACCACCGGGAATTCCAAACCTTTCGCCGAGTGCAGTGTCATGAGGGTAACCGCGTTTCCGCCCGTCGAGGCGGCGTCTATATCCGAGACGAGCGCGACCCCCTCGAGGAATCCGGCGAGACTCGCTTCTTCGTCCTGGTCGTATTCCGCGGCTACGTTGATCATTTCCTGAAGGTTGTCCAGGCGGGCGATCGATTCCTCCGTTCCTTCCTCGCGGAGCGCGTCAATATAACCCGATTGGCTCATGATCATCCGCACGATCGGCGTTACCGGCCCTTGCTCGGCCAGGTCCCGTGCGTCATCGAGCATGGCCAGGAAGTTTTTCACCGCGCCCGACATCTTCTTAGGCATCGAAGCTTGCGTTCCCTGATCCTTCAGCGCGAACATGATCGGCAAGGACCGCTCCGTCGCCCAATCGGTCAGTTGGGTGAGCGTCGTTGCCCCGACGCCCCGAGCCGGCACATTGATGACCCGACGCAAGGAAACGTCGTCCGAAGGGTTGTGAACCAGCCTCAGGTAGGCGACGATGTCCTTGATTTCCTTGCGCTCGTAGAACCGGATGCCGCCCACGATGATGTGCGGGATCCGCATCATGATCATCTTCTCTTCCATGACGCGGGACTGGGCGTTCGTTCGGTACAGGACGGCGAAGTCTTTGAACTCGCGTCGGCCGTTGCGGACGTCGGCCATGATCGCATCGGCAACCATGAGCGCCTCATCGTGCTCGGTGCCGGATTGGCTCAAGGTTACGCTCGCGCCCGACTCATTTTCCGTCCACATCCGCTTATCAGCCCGGCTGCGATTCTTCTTGATGACCTCGTGGGCCACGGCGAGGATGCTCTGGGTCGAGCGATAGTTCCGCTCAAGCTTGATGATCTTCGCATCCGGCCAGTCGCTTGCGAATTTGAGGATAAGGGAGACGTCCGCGCCGCGCCAGCCATAGATCGACTGGTCGTCGTCTCCCACGACGGTAACGTTCTGATGCTTCTGCCCGAGCAGGTTGACGAGCTTGTATTGGGCGAAGTTGACGTCCTGGTATTCGTCTACGAGAAGATGAAGGAAGCGTTCCTGATACTTCTCGCGCACATCCTCGCGCTGCTCGAGCATTCGCACGGCAAACATGAGCAGATCATCGAAGTCGAGGGCATTCGCTTTCTTGAGATGACCGGTGTAAGACTTGTAGACATCGGCGACGATCCGTTCGAAGAAACTCGCCGCTTGCTCCTCGTACTTTTCCGGCGTCTGGAGCTTTTCCTTGGCTGTGGATATCTCGCTCAAGACAGCGCGCGGCTGGATGCTCTTGTCATCGATCTTCTTCGCTTTCAGGATCTCTTTGACCAAGCTCATCTGGTCGCCATCGTCGTAGATCGTGAAATTCGGGTCGATACCGATCGACTTCCCGTCGATGCGTAGGAATCGGGCGCAAAGCGAGTGAAAAGTGCCCATCCAAAGCGCTTTCGAAGCTGGGCCAACGAGTTTTTCGATGCGCTCGCGCATCTCCGCGGCGGCTTTGTTCGTGAAAGTTACGGCCATGATCCGCGGCGGCGCGATCCCTTGGTGTA
Source organism: Fimbriimonadaceae bacterium (assembly GCA_046598515.1). GTDB lineage: Bacteria > Armatimonadota > Fimbriimonadia > Fimbriimonadales > Fimbriimonadaceae > JANJUB01. The sequence continues at coordinate 11,561 of JBKJIP010000073.1, forward strand.
GGAGACGCGCGATACGTGTCGTGATGACCCTCGTCTTCCCCGATCCTGCACCGGCGAAAACAAGCAGCGGCCCCTTAGGCCAGTTAACAGCTTCCAGTTGCTCGGGATTGAGGCCTTCGAAAAGCGGTGAGGAAGCGGTCATGAATAGGTGGAATTATGACTGGTATTTCGGCGGGCTGGCCGAGTGTTCTAAGGCGTAACCCTGGCAAAACTAAAACGTCCGCAGGTCCTGATATCGGCGCTCTTGATCTTGGCCGCCCAGCATCCAGTCGCGATTCCCCAGGGTCTTGATCCTGAGTGGAAACGGCAGGTCGAGGCTCTGGCCGGCAAGGCGCTGGGTGACCCGAGGAGCGGAACATACAGCCGCGTGCAGTTGGCCATGGACTCCCGATCTCATTCGACACGGCGTGACGTGATCGAGTCGGAAGGTTGGTTCTAGAGGGCGGCACAACGGCCGTGCTTTGAAACGGACTCGTCTATCCGATTTCGAAAGTGCTCGGAAAGGCAGGTCCTCGGAAGGCAATGACACATGCTATTTCCGATCATCAGGTCTCGAATCCTCTCTAGGGCAACGCAAAGTCGGACGATTTGAGGGAGTGCGTTCAAGATGTTTGTCACGCTTTACCCTAGCACGCTCGGATTTCCTTCAAAGCGCTTAGCCTTTGGGACCAAGCCCCGGATAAGTAACCTTGTCGCCGTCGACGGCAAGGAACTTGCGCGATCGCAGACTGGTAATAAGCGATTCCAAGTCTTTATCCTCTAGATTTGCAAACTGAACTCGGATCATCTGCCTCAGTTGACCGAGTGATGGTGGTGCCTCGCCCAACTTTGCTCTGAGCGCGTTCATGAAAAACTGAGCCCTCTGCGGTGTCGTTTTGACCTCGACTATAGCTTCCACTTTTGCCTTAGCTTTAGCCGATGCTATCGACTTTGTAGCCTTTTGCTTGGACATTTTGGATCCGGATTTGGAGCTTTCGATCCGCTTAGCCGAAAGGTTCTCCTTTTTCATGTGCGCGATAAGGACATCGAATCCCTTATCGTCCGAAACAATATGGAACTCGGCGTCAGGACATTCTCGTGTGAGTTGCCCGATTCGAAAAGCAAGAACATGGTCGAGTGCATCTTTGCAGATTCCCGGGCATTTCACAAACTCGCCACGATTGCCCATCGCTTGGATTTTCAGTACAAGGTCGGTCTTAAGCGTCATCTGTTTGACGCCAACACAGATGATCGCTGGGGTAGCTTCACCCGCCAAGACAGACAAATCAATCTCCGGAACGTTCTCGTGGTCGACAAGGATGAACTTCGTACGCATGATTCCACCAGAATGCTCGGCATTATGCGTTACGGGAATGCCCGGGCGCAAGTTGCGTTGCTCCTTGGAGAAATGACTTCAAACATCCGAACGCCAAGGACATGCATGGCTGGGCCTCGGCGACACGATTCGCGACTCGCATTCCGCCCAGTTTCGTTCCTTTCAAGCCGTCTTTCGCACCATGCGCTTCGAGGCACGTTGGAGGCTGTTGCATTGTGTTAGATTTGAAGAGTGCGGCGGATGTATCGTGCCGCCGTGACTCAGCTTTCAGGTTCAACCAAGGCTGCCCGCGGGGCACGATGCATCCCCGCGCTCCATGAAAGTTCTATTTTTAAACACAATGCAACAGGCTCGTTGCATCCTCGTACTCCCTTCGCTTCCGGGTAGATGGCAGGCAGCCCCGGGCAAGCGTATCGACACCACGCGGGCGAGGCGACGCCTACCGGCCAACCTACACGTGAATCGGGAATCTCGCCGTCAATGCGTGAACATCAGCCTTAACGGCCGCGATGGCGGCCTCATCCTCACCGGCCCGTATGGCGCGGGCGATTAGGGCGGCGATTTCGGCCATTTCGGGTTCTTTCATGCCGCGCGTCGTTACCGCGGGCGTGCCCAGGCGAATGCCGCTGGTTACGAAGGGCTTCTCGGGGTCGTTCGGGATCGAATTCTTATTCGTCGTAATCGAAGCTAAATCCAAAACGTGCTGGGCGACCTTGCCCGTCACGCCGAAAGGTCGCAAGTCGACGAGCATCAGATGCGAATCGGTGCCTCCGCTGACGATGCGGAACCCTTCCGCCTGCATAGCCGCCGCCAAAGCCCGCGCGTTCTTCTTGATCTGCGCCTGGTAATCCTTGAAGGTTGGTTGGAGAGCCTCGCCGAAGGCAACGGCCTTCGCCGCGATGATGTGCATCAGCGGCCCGCCCTGGATGCCGGGGAAGATGCTCATGTTGATCGGTTTGTTATAGGCCTCGTCATTCCAAAGGATCATTCCGCCGCGGGGGCCGCGGATGGACTTGTGCGTCGTCGATGTTACGATGTGGCAATGAGGGATGGGTGAAGGATATTCGCCGGCAGCGATCAAGCCACTGTAGTGCGACATGTCGCACATGTGCAGCGCCCCAACCTCGTCCGCGATTTTCCGGATCCGGGCGAAATCGAACTCGCGAGAGTATGCCGTGGCGCCGCTGACGATCATTTTCGGCTTGTGCTCGACCGCGAGCCTGTGGAACTCGACGTAGTCGATGGTCTCGGACTCGGGATCAACGCCATAGGGGACGATGTTGTACAACTGGCCGCTGAAGTTGACGGGCGAACCATGAGTGAGATGCCCGCCGTGGGCGAGGTTCATGGCCATCAGCGTGTCGCCCGGCTTCAGGAAGGCGAAGTAGACCCCCATGTTCGCCTGCGCACCGCTGTGGGGCTGGACGTTCGCGAACTCGCAGCCATAGATCTGTTTCACTCGGTCGATGGCGAGCACTTCGACCTTGTCGACCACATCGCAGCCGCCGTAGTAGCGCTTCCCGGGATAGCCCTCAGCGTACTTATCGGTCATGACGCAGCTCATCGCTTGCCGCACGGCGAGGCTGGCGATGTTCTCGCTGGCGATCAGTTCGAGATTGTGCTCCTGCCGCGCCTCCTCTTCGTGAATGAGGGAGGTGACCAGCGGGTCGACTTCGGAAAGAGGCGCTCGATGCGGGTTCGCAGGCATGCCCTATTATGATGGGTGGAAATCCGTGTAGGTCGCGGATGCCCGTCCCGCGACACGTGAGCTTCCCGACATGTAGGCCCCTTGTAGGCCGAGGTGGCAATGTAACCCGGCTTTCCCGAACGTCGCGGGACGGGCATCCGCGACCCACATGGGAGATTTGCACCTGACCTTACATGTGGCCGAGGCGATTCAGACTGACGAACTTCCCTCGCTCACCTACGATCACGTGATCCAGAACTGGGATCTCCAGCATCTTGCCGACCTCGGTCAAGTGCTTCGTGATGTCGATGTCTTCTTGGCTCGGCGTCGGATCACCGGAAGGATGGTTGTGCACGATGATCATGCACTGGGCGCCTTCGCGCACAGCTTCGCGGAATACCTCGCGGGGGCCGACCACGCTCATCGTCAACGTCCCGATATGCACCGTTACCACCCGAAGGATCGCGTGCCGCGCATCCATCAGAATCGCGCAAAGGTGCTCGCGTTTCTCATGCCGGAGGTGATCGAAATGGCGGACGACGTCTTCGGGTCCATCGATCGTGGTCTTGTCTCCGCTGCCCGCGGCGACGGCTCGGCGGCCGAGCTCAAAATTGGCCATAAACCGCATAAGTTCGAAGCCATCCAACCCCGTCCAATCCTTCAAGACGCCTGGGCTTAAGTCGCTCAGCTTCCCGATCGCGCCGAGGCGGCCAAGAATCTCGCCGGCCACGTCTTCGCTGACATCCTCTTCCCGACGTGCGATGGCCACCGCGAGCAAATCTCGCGCGGTGGAGCCGGGGACACCGGCATCACGAACTCTTTGGTAGGCACTCATTGCGGTGGTTGTGGGACCAAGACAAGCTCGAGCGCGACGGTCTGCACGAGCACGTTATTGAAAAAGAGGTTCACCTGGAAGGCGCCCGGCACATCGAACTTCACGTCCTGGAAGACGTGAATTTGGTGGAACACTTGTTTGCCCGGCCCGATCTGAAGCTGGCCGGTGAGTTCGGCTACCGTATGCCCGTCCGGGTCGATGAGCTGAACCTGAAGATCCTGCGTCGTATTCTCATCGTCGTTATCGGTTTCGATGCTGTTGACGATGATGAGATCGCGATGCACGGCCGGGAACTGATAGGCGTAAATCCGGTCCGTGACCCCCATCAAGTTGAGTTTTCCGTCACCAGTCACATTCGCATATTCAGCGATCATCGCGTAACGTAGCTTCACTCCACGAGTTTACCGGGAGCGATAGTCGCCAAAAGGGCACCCGCCGACCGCCCCAATAGCCTAAACTCACCCAATGAACTATTACGTGAGCGGCACGGACGGCAAGGAGTACGGCCCTGTCCCCATCGACACTCTGCGCGAATGGGTTGCCGAAAGGCGAGTCAATGCAACGACTCAGCTGCGCTCTGTCGAGACTGGCCTCATTTCACCGGCATCCGAGGTTCCTGACTTGTTTCCCTCCCCGATGGCCGCGCCGCCCATGAACTTTCCACCCAATCCCGATCCGCAGCCTCACCCCGTCGCCTACTACGCGACCAAAGATGAATCTGAGAGCATGAGCCCGTTCTGGAATGTCCTCGTTCGAACCGTGCTCGCGATCATCCTCTTCTTCTTTCTCCAGGGACTCGGACTGATCTTCGCCGGCTATGCGATGTACTATGCCATCCAAGCCAAATCCGCCGGAAACAAGTACGGCGTCATCTGCATTGTCATCGCCGGCGTTGGTCTCGCCGCGGTCGGCATCGGTTGGCTCCTACGTATGAATGGCACCCGCGTTTAAGTCGCACCCGCAAATCTGCTGGCTCGCAAATGTCCCAGGTTTGAGTCTGGACGGCCATATCGGCAACCTTACCAGCCAATAACGTTACTGGGAGAATATGCGAACACGAATGGGGGGGTGGGGCCTCGGTTTGGTGTTGCTCAACGCGATTGTGCTCTTCGGAGCGGCGTTCGCGGTACAGAGTCAACTTCATGTCCGAATAAACCAGAATCAATTGGTTCTGGGCTTGACCGGTTTGCTCGCGGTTCTCTCCTTGCTGGGCTTTGCTCTCTTGCTAAAGCCGATTGCCCGCAATGCTCAGAAAGCATCCCAAAGCGCCCGCGATATCCTGGATGTATCCGGAGATGCCATCTTCATCGTGGGAAAAGGCAGCAAGATCGATTTCGCCAGCCAAAGCGCGACCCGTTTGCTGGGCTACGCTCCAAAAGAGTTCGTCGGCATGCCCACGAGCTTGCTGATCGAGGACGCTCACGCGATCGACGCAAAACGTCAAGTGGTGATGAGCGACGCCAACGAAGTGCTCGGCCTCTCTTGCGAAGTGCGCGTCAACCGCAAAGATGGCGTGGCGATCCCGATGAACCTGGTCATCTCCGAATCCGGCAGCGGCCGCGGTAAGAAGCGGGTCTGGGTCATGCGGGACCAAACCGACGTTCGCCGTATGCAACTCGAACTCGCCCGATCCGAGGACCGATTTAAGGCTCTCGCGGAGTGCTCGCCCACAGCTGTTTTCCAGATCGACACCTACGGCGGCCTGCTCTACTGCAATAACCGCATGCTGGCCCTATTCGGACTTCGCAAAGAAGACTTGATCGGCGGCGGCTGGGCGGATTGGATCAATCCCGAAGAGCGCGAAGAATTTCTGAATCAGCTTCGACAAGCCACTATCGAGGGCACCGGCTTCTCCCGCGAGATACGCATCATCCAAGCCGACCGCAATCTGTGCTGGGCCCGCTGCTCCTTCTCGCCGCTCCAGCGCCAAGACGGATCCCTGATCGGGTTCGTCGGCTCGATGGAGGATATCACCGAGATTCGAACCACCCGAGAGTCGCTCGCGAACTCGCGAGCCCTGATCGCGGAAGCTCTGGACACCTTCCGAATTGGCTTTGCGATTTGGGATTCCCAAGATCGCCTAGTGGTCTGCAATCCCGCCTATCGATCGCATTACCCCGAGGTCAGCCATGCTCTCGTTCCTGGCATGCCCTATCTTCAAGTCCTCAAGACCTACCTGGAAGCTGGCGGCCGGAACCCGTTCAAGACCGAGGAAGAATTCTACGCTCACTGGACGATCCGCCTCCACCACACGGGCGAACCTTGGGACAGCTACCTTCAAGGTCGCCGAGTAAAGAACATGGCGACAAAGACCACTTCGGGCAACACCGTGGTCGTCCTCCTCGAGCACGCGGAATCCAAGAGCGGTCAGGATGCCATTTTCGCGGAGGCGTTCGACACCATCCAGTCCGCGCTCGCCATCTACGACCCCGAAGGTCGCCCCATCGCGCATAACACGGCCTACTTCGAACTTGGCGAGCAGTTGCCTTCCCTGGTAAGGGAGGGCGAAGCCATGATCGAGCACAATGGCCGTCGGCTGCTCGTAAGCCGCGGCAAGACCCCTGCCGGAAACGAAGTTCACGTCCTGACTGACATAACCACCGCCTGTGCCAACGCGAAAGTCGACCATGCTCTCCCCGAGGTGCTAGAGTCCCTGAACGCTGGCATCGCGGTTTACGATTCCGCGGAGCGGCTAGTCTATACGAATCCCAAAATGCGCACCATGGCCCCCTCCGTCGCCGATTCTCTGGTCATGGGTACGAGCTACCGCGACATCCTGCGCGCTCAATACAAGAATCTGCACCTATCTCGTCTTGGCGTAAATGAGGATGAGTGGATCGCCAAACGGATGAGCGAGCACGGCGCGTCCCTGTCGCTAGATGATCACCAGACAAGTATCTCGACAACCCCGAGCGGCCATAAAGTGGTTCTGCACGTCGAAAGCCAGGGCTATCGCCGAGCTGCGTAACCTCCTTCGTAACTCCCCTCTCCTTGATCGGATGTCCGTGCCGATTAGGGAGAGGGGCAGGGGTGAGGGTTCCGGAACTCCCTTTTATCCAAGGCTTGTCCTGATGCGATTTCCCCCTCCCCAACGGTTCCCCCGCGAGCACAAGCATCTCGCAGAGGAACCAGGACATACGCGCAAATTTGCACCTTCGGAGGTCGTTCCCAACTCTCGGAACCCTCATCCCCCGGCCCCTTCTCCCTCCCGTGCACAAACATCACGGCAAGGAGAAGGGGGGAAAACTGCTTATGAGCGCTCGGGTATGGTAGCTTCCGATCATGATTAAAGGTCGCTGGCTATTGCTTGCCGCGTTGTTTGTCGCCGGATGTTCCGGGGATTCGTCTAGTTCGTCCACTACCACCACCGGATCATCGGGGGGCGGCGACTCCGCGAAGACGCTCGAGGTTCAGGCCTTCAAGGGCGGATACGACATCGATTTCTATCAGAAGTCCGCCGACGAGTGGGCGGCCAAGAACGCCGGCTGGTCGGTCAAG
>JBKJIP010000252.1:0-4216 GCA_046598515.1 Fimbriimonadaceae bacterium
CACGATCTTTGCCAACGGAACGCCGGGGAATGGCTTCATCGTGAATCTGACCTCCAGTGGGGCACCCTTGTCCGTGCCGGCGTCGGTAACGTTTGTGTACGGAAAAACCTCGCACACGTTCAACGCGACAACGTCGGCGACGGCGAGCACTCAGGTTAAGTTCATCACGGCTACGCGGAATGGAAGGACGCGGACGGTGACAATCACGATTACGCCTTAGATTGTTCGGGCGGCGAGCAGTTTGGGTTGCTAGTCGAAGATGTAGTAGGTCTTGCCGCTGGTGGAGGCCCGTTTCCAAACCCAGAGGATTCTCGGCGTCGTAGCCACACGTGAGCTCATGGTTTTCAAAAAAAGATCCGGTGAGCAACGTTAAAAGCAGATCAAGCTAAGAGGCCTAAGAGGTCGGATATGAGTCACCGGGGACGACTATTGACTTGCCATTCCAATATGGAAGGTTGAAATGAGACCACGAAGCAGGATTTACGAGATACTGCGGGCCGACTCCCGGCTCAAGACTTTTAAGTACATCCCGAAGCTGATCTTCACTCCCTAGCCGTGCAAAAAATGGCGTCCACTGTGTATCGATCATTTCTTCAACGCGTAACACTTGATCCGCGTAGCTTAGCCCCCTACCGTCACTTTGAGTGATTTGCGCCCACAGGGCCGGATCTGGGTGAAGTGACTTTGACGAGATATCCAAAACGCGAAACATGTTATCGCCCGCTTTTTTCAAACTAACCCTTAGATCACAGTTAAACCAGTCCGCACACCGGCTCTTCGAAACCAATATTTCGTGCCGAACTTGCTCTGAACCCCGGATATAGCGCGTTCCCTTCCGACTCCATCCGCGTGCCGAGAGCGAATCACTAAGGATCTCAATGAATTGGTGTACAGCCATCTTTCAACCTCTAGGGAAACTCAGGATCGTACGGAATACAGCCCCACGTATGTGGAATGCCCGTCTCTTGCGTCAACTCATTAGCATATCCTTGTGCCTGCTTCATTTTCTTTGATTCTGCTCGGTAGAGAAGAGTTTGACGGCGACGACGTAACCTTCCTCTTCAACCCCATTCGGACAGACGCCGGGAGCGAACAGACCCCAAGGAGTCAGTGGAGGGTAGCCGAAAGCGACGGAGGGCGCAAGCCCGCAGGAGGTTCGACTTCATCTTCGGGCGGCGCGGGCAGAGGTTGTCTCGTCCATAGTTCAGCTGTGACGCCCTCACTCCGAATCGCCCACCTCACCGATCTGCACGTCTTTCACGAACGGGGGGCGGCCGTCGGTTTGGAAGCATGCCTAGTGCATGCGCAAGAGCAACGCCCAGACGTGATCTTCACCGGCGGTGACCTCGTGATGGACACTCTGGAATGCGGCCGAGATGCCGCGCATGGGCAATGGCAGTTGGTCCAAGACGTCCTGCGCGCAAATCTCAGCACGCCGATAGAGCATTGCATCGGCAACCACGATGTGTGGGGCTGGTCGAAGCCCGGGTGCTCGCCGATGGAGGCGGGATACGGGAAGGGTATCGCTTTGGATCGGCTCGAACTCGAACGGCCGTATCGGAGCTTTGACCGGGCTGGATGGCACTTCGTGGTACTCGACAGCACCCATCCCAGTCCTGACGGATGGGGCTACACGGCCAAGCTCGACGAGGAGCAGTTCGAGTGGCTCGAATCTGATCTCGCCTCAACGAATCTCCCTGTTTTCGTTCTATCGCACATCCCCATCCTATGCATGGTCGCCTTCCTTGATGGCGACAACGAGGCGAGCGGCAATTGGAGGGTTCCGGGGGCGTGGATGCATATCGACGCGCGGAGAATCAAAGATTTGTTCGCCCGGCATCCCAATGTGAAGGTGTGCGTTTCCGGCCATATCCACCTGGTAGACAAGGTCGAATACTTGGGTGTCACCTATCTGTGCCTCGGCGCCGTGTGCGGCGGATGGTGGAACGGGCCCTTTCAGGAATGCCCTCGAGGCTACTCGATGATCGACCTTTTTGCAGATGGGTCGTTTCAAAGCGAGTACATCACCTATTGACAGGTTATGATAGTTAGCGAAGATGAGATTCCTTTCGATTGGACTGCTTGCTCTACTGTCGTGCGCCGCCACGGCGCAATGGACGGTGGAAGTTCTCCATCCCACGGGCAAGGCGGAATCTCAGGTCTACACTTGTGCGGGGCCGAATCAGACGGGATACACGATCGTCGCCGGAGTGTTTAGGGCCAGCGCTTGGTCGGGAACGATGGCGTCTTGGATCGACCTCCATCCACTGGCAGCGGAGATTTCGATCGCTACGGGCCGGTCGGGCTCGTCGCAGTATGGCTATGCGCTCATCGCGGACGCATACCAGGCCTCCGGCTGGCTGAGCTCAGCTCAGTCCTGGTTTAGTTTGAATCCCGCCGGCGCGAGTTCCTCTGCAATTCACGGAACTTCAGCCGCGCGACAGGTCGGCTATGCGGTCGTCGACGGCAAGACCCGAGCTTCCATGTGGTCCGGTTCCGCTGGGTCTTGGGTCTCTTTAGATCCGGCGGCGGCTTCGTCCTCGATTGCCATGGCTTCCTTTGAAGATTCTCTCGGCAGTCGGCAAGCGGGCATGGCTACGGTCGGCGGAGATGAGCATGCCAGTCTCTGGTCGGGTTCAGCCGCATCTTGGGTGGATCTCCATCCCGAGGATGCGATCGCGTCGTTCGCGTACGGAGTTTACGGCGGCCTGCAGGTGGGATCGACCACGCTGGTCGACGTCGAGTTCGCAAGTCTTTGGGGAGGTACGGCCGGGTCTTGGATCAACCTGAACCCGACGGGCGCGAGCACGTCCGTGGCGTTTGGAATTCTTGGAACCACCCAGGTCGGCTACGCGACATTCTCCGGCAAAAAGCACGCCGGATACTGGAAAGGCTCCGCCGATTCCTGGACGGATTTGCACGCCTTTCTTCCTGCCGAATACGACACCTCCGTAGCTCGCTCGATTTCTACCGACGGCACGTACGACTATGTTGGCGGCTACGGCCACAATACGGCGACCCTGCACACCGAAGCGCTTCTCTGGAAGCGACCGACCGAACTCAACGACAGCTTTGCTTTCACGCTTAACAAGTCGATCGTAGGGGGACAGAATTCTGTCCAAGGGACGATTTCGGCCACCATCACCAGCTCCTCGGCTCGGGTGTACACGACGTATGACGACAGTTCACTCGTGAACACTCCCGCCACCGTCACGCTACCGGCGAACACGTTTGTAAAGAACTTCCAGATTACGGTGATCGCCGTAAACAGCACGATCAATACGACGATCTATGCGAAGCGTGGCGCAGTCATCCATTCGCAGCCGCTGACCTTGACACCTCTGGTGCCCACCGCCCTTTCGTTCACTCCGAATCCGGTGACGGGCGGACAGTCCACCCTCGGGCGAGTCGTTATTAACGGGGTGGCGGGACCGAGTGGCCGAACGATCGCGCTGTTTGGTAACTCGGCGTTCGCGACCACGCCCAGCAATGTGGTGGTCCCCTCGGGCGCGTCCAGCGCAAACTTCACGATTACGACGTTGCCCGTGACGGCGGTGAAAACAGTGACCGTCACCGCCCGCGTTTCCGCGGGCGAGAAGACCGGCACTTTCCGGATAAACCCTTAGGCTTCTGCCAAGGCCTTCAAACGAGTAAGGGCCTTGCTCCATGCATCGCGCAAGCCGTCGGTTTCGCCCCGGGTTTGAACACGCGATGTCATGGCGTTCATCAGCGTCTTGCCTTTGTTGTCCTGAAACTGCACGTCTAGCGTCATCGGCGCAGTGCAGCCGGGATGCTCCCAAGTCATGCGGAGATCCTTGTTCTCGCGGATTCTCGTGAAGGTCGCCTTCGTGCCGCCCGCGCACTGCAGAGTGCCGCCGTCGCTCAGGTTCTGGCTCGCCCCATCCTCAAACCATTCCGCCAGCCTCTCGTTCCAAATTTTGTAAACCTTATCAATGGGAGCGCTGATGGTCTTCGTCACGCAGATCGTGTAGCCCTCGGCCATTCCGTCTTTCTTGGTCACACCCTTGTGCTTCTCATACTCGACGTAGATTGTTGTGTTCCACCAGATGTCCGGCTTCTGCGCGTACATCTTCTGGATGGAGTCGCGACGCCCGAGTTTGAGTGCGTCCATCGCGTCGAGTTCGGCGAACCACTCAGCCAACGACTTGCCCGTTTCCTGCTTGCAGGTGGCGTCGTCGACAGCGAAGTCGGGTTT
>JBKJIP010000334.1:0-5402 GCA_046598515.1 Fimbriimonadaceae bacterium
CCCGGTATCCGATCTTGTTTCGCACACCCTCTATTCGAACCTGTTTGCCGCAAACCCGAGTTTGAGGCAGATGTTCTCGGGAGATCCGAAACGCCAGGAAGAGAAGCTGGTGCACACGCTGGCTTTCATGCTCGATCTCGTGGGGACCAAGCCAGAATTCGAATCTTACAGCGCCGCCCTGGGCGACAAGCACCGAGGCTACGGCGTGGAGCCCGAAATGTATCAGGCGCTGCGGGGATTGCTGATGCAGGCCCTCGATGCCCACCTCGAACCACCCCTGGACGACCAAGAACGCGCCCTCTGGGCCAAGCTTTACGATGCCATCGCGGCCGCCATGACCGCCTAGAACTTGAGCTGGTTCAGGGCGTAAAACCGTTTCCGAGCCGCCTCGGCGGAAAAATCGGTATCCGTGTTTTCGACCGTCGCGCTGGCCGCTATCATCTCGTCCCTTTCCTTCAGTTGCTCCTCGACGATAACAAGCTGGTGGTGAGCTTGAAATGAGGTCATGTAGGCTAAAGACTCCGCCGCTGCATCGATTTCGCCCGCGGCAATATAGATTCGAGCGATACCGGGCATCGAAGCGCACAGCCCGCCGAGATTTGCGTCGCGCAGCCAGTTATCGGCGGACTGAAGTAGGGTCTCGCGAGCTTCGAGTAACTCTCCCTTCAAGGCATGAATGCGGGAAAGGCGTCTAAGCAAGTCGGCCATCTGGAAGGGATTGTCCAGGCTGCGCCAAAGGCGCAGGGATTCTCGAACGCTCGCCTCCGCTTCCTCAATCCGGCCATTATCGTAGGCGATTTGGCTCTTGACTTCGAACATGTAGGCAAACCGCATCGGATCGCCCGCCTCAATCAATCTTGCTGTCGCCTGAGTCAGCACGATCTCCGCTTCGCCAGTTCTGCCAAGTTGATGCAAAACGGCCGCATGGTGCGTCGCGAGCGAGCCCGTGAAGGCACAATCATCAGTCTTGTTAAGAAACTCGTATGCTTTTGCAACTTCCCGCCCGGCAACCTCGGGTTCATTGTGAAAGTACGCCAAGGTGGTCAGCGATGATCGGGCGCGGGCGAGAAGGAACCCATTGCCGATGGACTCGGCGGCGGCGATCGCCGCTTCCGCATCCCGCTGGACCTCGGCTCGGCTGAGAATAAGGAGCATGCCAAGCCGGATTGACAGCGTGGCACGAGCAGTCCGATAGATAGCGGTATCTTTGCGATCGGCATCGAAAAACAGCTTCTCGGTTTCTTCGAGAAACGGCACCGCCTCTGCCTCTCGGCCCTGGCCCGATAACAGCACGATGCGGCCAATCGCGAGCTGCCCTTGAGTTTGCCGCGGCAACGCGGCCAGGGCAGTGGCCAGATCGTCCATCAGGCCCAAACACAGATGGTGCCGACCACGAATGGCGTCCCAATACCACGTCTTGGCCAGCATCGTAAGCGCCGCCGCCGGATCTTGCGTGCGTAGGATCGTCTGGGCCTGAAGGACGTTGTCGTACTCCTCGTCCAAGTGGCGCAGGAGCTTCCCGCTCATCGGTCGGTCATAGCCGATGTCCGCCGCTTGAACCCACTCCGTGATAACGGAAAGGAACTTGGTGCTTCCGCCGCCCGATAGCTGGCCCGCGTATTCCCGAATCGGTTCGAGCATGCGGAACCTGACCCGGGCCGAACGGTCATCGAGAACGAGCAGTGATTGGTCGAGAAGCCGTTCGAGGATTTGGGCTGCGTTCTCTCCGAGCGCGCGCTCGCCCATTTCCAGATTCAAACCGCCCCGAAATGCGGAGATGATCGCGAGCGCTTCGCGGTCATCCGGATCAAGACCGGAGAAACTGGAGGCGAGAGTCGCCTCCAAGGAACGGTGACGATCAGGGAGATCCGGCGCCGTACTTCTCAAGCTCGCTACGCTATCGAATTGGTCGGCCAGCTCTTTGGGAGAAAGAAACTTGAGACGCGATGAAGCCAACTTGAGGGCGAGCGGGTATCCATCGAGCCTTCTTGCAAGAGTCGTAATGGCCTCCGACTGCTCAGGGCTGGGTTCCGAGCGGCCGCGGGACGCTCGCCACAAAAAGGTGAGCATCTCCGATGCATCGGATGCGATGTCGAGAGGTCCAACCGTCAAGACCCGCTCTCCCGTAAGACCGAGTGGCACGCGCGAAGTCCCGAGGATCGCTAGATCCGGAGCCGCCTGCAGCAGCTTGTGAAGAGGGCCGGCAAGATCCGGCAAGAGGTGTTCCAGGTTATCGAGGATCAAAAGTGTGCTTGTTCCGGCGAGCGTGCGGGCAAGGTATGCGACGGCATCGCCCTGTGCGGGCGGTTGCAGTCCAATCTGATCCAGCACGTGCGGTGCCCAATCGGCGGTGCGATCCAGGTCTCCCATGGAAACAAGGCCGACTTGGCTAAACCGTCCCTTCGAAAGGTGGCCAGCCTCCGTCGCCAGCCTTGTCTTGCCAATCCCGCCCGGGCCCGTAAGGGTGATCAGCCTTGCCTTACCCGCCAATAACTGATCGATGTCCTGAAGCTCCGAAACACGCCCGAAAATCGGATCGATGGGGCTGGGTAGGAAGAACTGGGGTCCCGATAGAACTGCGGCCGCAGTTGGAGACACCGTGCGGCCCGATTGAAGATTCTGAAGGAGTTGCTCGGTATCGCCAGATACTTCCGATCCCGACTCGCTGAGCAGCCGTTTGAGCGCTTGGAACTCGCCTACCGCCGCCGCCATGCTTCCGGAACCGGCATGTGCCTTGATCGCGATCATACGGAGCGGCTCATCGAGAGGCTTTTGCGCAATCAGCGGCTTTACCGTGCTCAGAACCTCCTCGAACTCGGAGTCCGCCAAGTAGCACTCAGCAAGGGCATGACCCGCTTTCCGCCGCAAATCCACGGCGGCATGTCGCTCGCCGATTACCCACAGGTCGGACCATCCCTCGAGAAACTCCCCATCGGTGTCGCAATAAGCATCTCTTAAAGCTGCCTTTCGGTTTGGCGAGTCCACGGGCAGTTTCAGCGCCCGCCGAAGAAGATCAAGGTCCGTGTCGACCTGCGTTTTTTCGAAAGCGATCGTATTCGTCGTCGAAGTCAGGTCATCGCCGAGCTCGCCGAGGGCACGCTTCAGGCGAAAGAGCTCTTGGCGTAGCCGCAAACGAGTGGCATCGAAAAAGTCTTCGGGCCAGAGCGCATCGGCCAGATCGGTGCGCGCCCGAGAGCGATTGCGCGAGAGGCAAAGAAGAGCGAACATCTTCGCCGCCCGGATCGTGCCGAACTGCGAGATGATCGAGTCCGGACCCTCGATTCGAAGACTTCCAAACAATCGGACGCGCCAGCTCAAACTACAGAAGAGCTTAGCATGAGAGATGTCCTTTTTGGATATCCGAACCAAGCGGCGGTAAGCTCGCGAAGTGTTGACCAGACGGGGTTTTCTGACAGCGGCCGGTTCCGCGGTTGCGGGACTGAGGGTGGGCTTCAAAAACGACTCGCTTGAGCGAGTCGACTTGGCCTTGAAAGGGAAGACCGGCGCGGCTGACGACGAAGATTTCTGGGGCCAGATTCGCCAGGCTTTCGTGCTCGATCCAAACTTTGTCAACTTCAATAATGGCGGCGTATCGCCGTGCGCCCGCATCGTTCAAGATGCCGTCCGGCGGCATAGCGAGTATGCGAACCAAGCCCCAAGCTACTACATGTGGCAACACCTGGAACCCGAAATCGAGGGCGTGCGCCGTCGCTTGGGCCGGATGTTCGGCTGCGACCCGGAAGAGGTGGCGATTACACGGAATGCGAGCGAATCGCTCGAGACCTGCCTACTCGGCTTCGATCTCAAGCCCGGAGACGAGATTCTCTCGACTCGTTTGGATTACCCGCGGATGCTGACCACGATCCGGTCCCGCGAGCGGCGTGATGGAGTCAAGTTCGTCGAGATCAAGTCCCCGATTCCATCGACGGGCAAGGAAAACCTGCATCGGGAGTTGCTCAAGGGATTCGAAGACGGCATTACGCCGAAGACGAAGCTGATCCTCGTCTCCCTCGTCAGCTTCATGAACGGCCAAATCTTCCCAGTTCGCGAAGTATGCCGGTTGGGTGCCAAACATGGCATCCCCGTCATCGTCGACGCCGCCCACGCCTTCGCCCAGTTTCCTTTTCAGCAGGATGATTTGGAGTGCGAGTATATGGGCACGTCGCTTCACAAGTGGCTCATGGCTCCCGTCGGAACCGGCATGCTGTACGTGAAGAAGAATCGCATCAAAGGACTCTGGCCACTGATGTGCGCCAATCCCGAGCAGGACGAGAACATCCGTAAATACGAAGAGATCGGCACCCATCCCGCCGCGATCCACAACGCCATCGGCGAAGCGATCACCTTCCATGAGATGATCGGCTCCAAGCGCAAAGAAGAGCGCTTTCGCTACTTGCGATCGCGCTGGACCTCGAAGATAATCGATCATCCGAAAGTGCGCTGGTTCACTTCCCTCGAGCGCTCGCAATCCTGCGCTCTGACCACGGTCGGCATTCAGGGCATCAAAACGGCCGAGCTGCACACCTGGATGTTCAGCAAAAGGGGAATCTATACGACGACCATCGTGAACGACATGATCGACGGGCTCCGCGTGACCCCAAGCGTGTATTCGACCGTCGACGAAGTCGACCGTTTCGGTGAGGCGATGCTAGAAGCATGCACGAAGGGAATTGCGTAACTTAGCACGGGCTTCCAGCCCGGAAAGGCAAGCCCTGGGCGGATCATAAACTTGTGCCCTGCTGTACACTCGTGCAATGGAACGACGCAAGCTGAACGAGACTGAGATCGCCGACCGACTTACCGCTAATCCCGGTTGGACGGTGGAGGATGGGAAGGTCACCAAGAGGTTCGAGTTCAAATCTTATGCCTCCGGCGTCGTCTTCGCAGCGGCGGTCGCGAATGAGGCGGACCGCATGGATCATCACCCGGACTTGACCATCGGCTACCAAAAGGTTACGGTCGCCGTAAACACCCACGACGTTCAGGGCATCTCCGCGCTGGACTTCGAGCTTGCTCGTCGGGCCGACTCGCTTTTCGGATGAGCCGACTGTACTTCGACCACGCGGCGACATCCCCATTACTGCCTGAGGCGCGCGAGGCGATGCTGCCTTGGCTCGATTCGGGAAACGCTAGCAGCCTTTACGCCGAAGGCCGAGCGGCTCGGTCGGCGATCGATGAGGCTCGGGAGACACTGAGTTCGATCCTCGAGTGTCTCTTTGCTGAGGTCCTCTTCACATCCAGCGGAACTGAAGCCGCGAATATGGCGATCGTGGGGGCGGCTTTGGCCAATGAAGATTCGCGGCGCAAGCGTGTGTTGATGTCGGCGGTCGAGCATCATTGCGTGCTGGAGACTCGCCCGACTTTGGAGCGGTTGGGATACAAAGTAGAACTGCTTCCGGTCG
>JBKJIP010000240.1:0-4805 GCA_046598515.1 Fimbriimonadaceae bacterium
GGGCATCGCGAATGCTCTTGTGAAGGTGCCCTTGAACACGGGTGAATTCGCCCTCCTCGAAGCTCATGGCGGCCAGCGACCTAACATCGTCATCGACAGCGCGGAGGCGAAGATTCACGTCGCCGATTCCGCTCGCAAGCACGTCGAGGAGAAGCTCGGTGATTCTTGGGACGCCAATGTGACCTGGACCTGGAGCGACGGAATGCTGAACGTCATGGCGCGCGGCAAGGCCGCCCACGGGGCCATGCCTTTCTGGGGCGATTCGGCCGCAACACGTCTTTTCCGGTTCCTCATGGAGATCGCGCCTCTCTCCGCCGAGTCCTACTTCGAAGACCTCTTCGCGCTCACGCACCCAGCGGGACTCGGACTCGGAATCCACGGCGCGGACGAGCCGAGCGGCGACCTTACGTCAAACCTTGGGGTGATGGAAACTAAGGACGGCGCGCTGATTTTGACCGTCAATGTTCGCCGACCCGTGACCTGGGAGAAGAACAAGCTGCGCGACATGCTGATCACGCATTGCGCGAAATCGAAGCATGGGTGGACGCTGGACAGCTTCGAGGGAAGCGATCCCCTCTACTTCCCTCTCGACCACATCCTCGTAAAGACGATCTGCGAGGTCTATACCGAGGAAACCGGCGATACGACCCCTCCCGGTGTCATGGGTGGCGGGACCTATGCCCGCGCCGTGCCGAACTCGGTCAGCATTGGAACCGGCTGGGAAGGCGATGGCCCGGCCCATCAAACGGACGAGCGCCTGAAAGTCGAGCATCTTTTCAAGATGAGCCGCATCTATGCGCACATCTTTCTGAGGCTTCTCGACGAAGCTCCGAAGCTAGTCGCTTAGGTTTATGCGGAGTCTTGAGTTTCTGGCGAAACGACAATAAGCTTGGGGGATCCTGATTCAGCGTTAGAATAAACACAGATGGATGAGAAGACGCCGCAGTACAAGAAGGAGGATATGGAGCGCAAGTTCTACAATTCGGCACCGCTCTGGGTAACGATTCCCGCCGTGATCCTGCTGGTGCTCCTACTTGCCGCCCTCATTTTTCCGGTCTTCGCGCAGCACAAGAGCTAGTCCATCAATCCACCTTGTGCCAGCGCTGGAGTTCGATGACGTTGCCTTCCGGATCGCGGCAGTAAACCAGTTCGATGATTCCGGCGCCCTCGATGCCTCCCATTGCGACCTCTCCCAGTAGGGTGCCTCCGCATGAGAGAACTCTCTCCAAGGCGAGATGAACATCCTCGACAATGAAGGCGATGTGGCCGTAACCAGTTCGGTTCGGCATCGGAAAACCGGAGTCCACAAGTGGCTCGTAGTGGAATATCTCCAGCGTTGGGCCCTCATCGCCCAACCCAGGCAACCGTAAATGCCGACCCGTGATTCTTACTTCAAGTCCGACCGATCGGGAGAGCCAGTCGGCCGCTAACTCCCGCTCAACGCCCACCGGCACGCAATCGAGGGCCGCTTCATAGAAAGCCATGAGCCGCCTCCAATCGCGGGCAACAATGTTTACGTGGCCGAACTTCATGAAACCGGTGTTACCCGACTTTCTCGACCCAACCCGCGTAAGTCGCCATCGCCGAGGTGAGGAAGCCACGCGTGGAGTCGTTCGTTAAGGCACCACTGTCGTCGAAGTTCTTGTGCGATTGCGAAAGGTAGATTTCTGACTGCTGATCTACCAGGTCATTCAAGTACGCCAAACACTGGCGCACATGGTGATTCGCGCCGAAGCCGCCGATGGCGCCGGGAGACTGGCTGACGACGAGGCCGGGTTTGCCGTTCCAGGCGTTGTGGCCGTACGGTCGCGAGGCGACGTCTAGCGCATTCTTGAGGGCGGCTGGCATCGAGCGATTGTGCTCGGGCGTCACGAAGATCACGCCATCCGCTTTCTGGACGCGCTCTTTGAACGTAACCCATTCGGCGGGCGGATTCTCATCGAGATCCTGATTGTAAAGCGGTAAGTGGGCGATCGGGACCTGCTCGAGGTTCAGGCCCTCCGGGGCCACTTCAGCGAGGGCATTGGCGACCATGCCGCTGAAAGAATTGGCTCGGGTGCTTCCGACGATTACGACGATATCCTTGGGATTGCTCATAGTGTTTCGAATGGCGCCTTACTGGCGCTATATTATTTATACTACCATCAAAGCTCATCCGTTTCGCGTCACCGCTCAGATTCAGGTTTTTCTGAGTCCGGCTGGAGATCGGCGAACTGATCGAGCCTGGTGTGGCGAACTCTACCCGTACCATCGACCAAGGGCTCGCCGCGATCATCGAGCTCGGGATTGTAAGCCCGGCTGTTGACGTTCGCCGGATTTGTCGGATCTCCGTCACTGTCTTCCCCGCTCTCAAAGTACAACTCCTCCTCCTCCGTGGCGCCGGCGAGGTGCGTATAGCCGCCATTGTCGATGACGGGAGTCGTGTCGTCGCGAGGTTCGTCGTTGGGATGATGCAAGGTTTCAGATGGTCTCATGCATCCTTGAACGTTATCTGGTCACTGATGAGAACTGCAAGAAGCGATAAAGCCCCTTGAGGGCGCGGGTTGCATCGTCCCCGCGAGACACGACCGTCCTTTAGCGCAAAGCGGTAACGTAGGCAGTTGTGAAAACACCGCTCTCACGTTTCACCCGTTTCACGCTCGGCATCGCCCTCATCTCTCTCTGCGCAGCGGCTTTGGCCCAAGATATCCAGCCGTATGAAGGCATGAAGTGGCGCAGCATCGGGCCCTTCCGCGGCGGCCGATCTGTCGCTTGCGCGGGAAGTGTCCAGCGTCCCGACGAATACTACTTCGGTGCCTGCGGCGGCGGAGTCTGGAAGACCACCAATGGCGGCGTCGATTGGGCGAACGTGTCCGACGGCTTTTTCCGCACCTCCAGCGTCGGCGCGATCGCGATCGATCCGACCAATCCCGACATCGTCTATGCCGGCACCGGCGAGCGAGACATTCGCGGGAATATCTCGAATGGCGACGGAATGTACAAGACGACGGACGGTGGCAAAACCTGGAAGCACATTGGGCTCAAGGAATGCGATACGATCTCGCGCATCGTCATCGATCCCAAGAATCCCAACACCCTCTACGTGGCCGCATTGGGTCATGTCTATGTGAAACGAGACTTGGATACCGGGAAGGTCACCGCCGACCCAAATCGAGGCGTTTACAAGTCGACCGATGGGGGAGCAACTTGGACGAGGATTCTCTTTAAGGATTCGGTAACCGGTGCGGTCAGCCTGAGCATTGACCCGACCAATCCTTCGACCGTCTATGCCTCCATGTGGGAAGCTTGGCGGACGCCGTACATGATGAATTCGGGCGGACCGGCGAGCGGCTTGTTCAAGACGACGGATGGCGGGGCAACTTGGAAAGACATTACGAAGGCATCAGGCTTGCCCCAGGGTATGGTCGGCAAGATCGGCGTCAGCGTATCCCCCGTAAATCCGAAAATCGTTTGGGCTCACATCGAGGCGATGGATGGAGGAATCTTCCGATCTGACGACGGCGGTGAGACCTTCAAGCTCACCAACGACAACCGCAACTACCGGCAGCGCGCTTGGTATTACACGCACATCTATGCCGACACCAAGGATGCCGAAAAAGTCTATGTGCTGAATGTCGGGATGGGCCGAAGCACCGACGGGGGCAAAACCTTCGGCGGAGTTCGAACCCCTCACAGCGATAACCATGACCTCTGGATCGCGCCCGACAATCCCAGCCGCATGATCGAATCGAATGATGGTGGCGCCGCGGTCACTAAAGATGGCGGGCAGACTTGGACCGAGTTAGACATCCCCACGGGCCAGTTCTATCACGTCACCACCGACAACTTCTTCCCCTACCGGATCCTCGGCGCCCAGCAGGATAACTCGACGATTCGCATCCTCAGCCGAACCAACAAACAGGGCATCACAAAAGATGACTGGACCTCCACCGCAGGAGGAGAGAGCGGCTACATCGCCGTCAAGCCGGACGATCCTGAAATCGTTTTCGGCGGATCCTATGGAGCCGACATGGAGCGGCGGAATCATCGACTTAACACGGGTCGGGCGATTTCTCCCTGGCCGGATAACCCCATGGGGCATGGTGCCGTCGATTTGGCCCAGCGCTTCCAGTGGACCTATCCAATCGTGTTCTCGCCCCACGGAACGAACACCCTCTACACCTGCTCCCAGTTCGTCCAGAAATCGACGGACAGCGGCGAATCCTGGACCAAGATCAGCCCTGACCTGACGCGGAACGACAAGCGCACGATGCAGTCGAGCGGCGGCCCCCTGACAAAGGACAACACGAGCGTCGAATACTACGGCACCGTGTTCACCGTCGCCGAGTCGCCCGTCAAAGGCGGCGTTATGTGGGCGGGTTCCGACGATGGCTTGGTTCACATCACCCGAAATGGCGGCAAGACGTGGCAGAACATCACGCCGAAAGGCATGCCGGAATGGGGCCTCTGCTCGATGATTGATGCCTCTCCATTTGACGCCGGGACGGCGTACCTGGCCGTGGACAACCACGAGAATGACGACTACGCTCCTTACGTGTACATCACCCGCGACTACGGTCAGTCTTGGCAGAAATCCGTGACTGGAATCGACCGCGAAGCCTTCGTTCGCGTCGTCCGCGAGGACCCGGAAATGAAGGGGCTTCTCTTCTGCGGAACCGAGACGGGCATGTACATCAGCTTCAACGGGGGCGGATCGTGGACGCGATTCAACGGCAATCTGCCGCTCACGCCGATCCATGACATGGCGTTCAAATCCGGCGACCTGGTGGTCGCGACCCATGGCCGCGGTTTTTGGGTCTTGGACG
>JBKJIP010000279.1:0-3549 GCA_046598515.1 Fimbriimonadaceae bacterium
GGCGGGTACGCTTTGAACCTATGCCCATCATCGTCGACATCGTTGCTCGTGAGATTCTTGATAGCCGGGGGAACCCCACCGTCGAGGTCGACGTCGCTCTGGAAACAGGTGCTTTTGGGCGAGCCGCGGTCCCGAGTGGCGCCAGCACCGGTGCCTTCGAAGCCGTCGAGCTTCGTGACGAGGATAAGAGCCGCTATGACGGCAAGGGCGTGCTTAAAGCCGTCGAAAATGTCAACGACATCATCGCTCCCGCCCTACTCGACCGCGATGCTACCGACCAAACCGGCATCGATGAGCTTCTGCTTGAAGTCGACGGCACGGATAACAAGGGTCGTCTCGGTGCAAATGCTCTTCTCGGCGTATCTCTCGCCGTTGCCAAAGCCGCCGCCATCGAGTGCCGGCTTCCGCTCTACCGCTATGTCGGCGGTGTAACGGCCAACACCCTGCCCGTGCCGATGATGAATATCCTCAACGGTGGCAAGCACGCGGACTCCAACGTCGACTTCCAAGAGTTCATGATCCTGCCCGTGGGCGCACCGAACTTCACGGAGGCCCTCCGAATGGGCACCGAAGTGTTCCACGCCCTCAAGAAGGTTCTTAAGAGCAAGGGCCTGAACACGGGCGTCGGAGATGAGGGCGGATTTGCTCCGAACCTCGCCGATCAGGATATGGCTTTCGATTACATCATCGAAGCGATCCAGAAGTGCGGTTACACCCCGGGTGGCGATATGTGGCTTGGCATCGACGCGGCGGCGTCCGAGTTCCACTCAAACGGGAAATATGTTTACAAGGTGGGCGATGTTCTGGAGCGAAGCGGCGCGAGTCAGGTGGATTACCTCGTTCAGCTCTGTGAGAAGTATCCGCTCCTGAGCGTCGAAGATGGACTCGCCGAGGACGACTGGGATGCCTGGAAGGCGTTGACCGATGCGGTTGGTTCCAAAGTCCAGCTCGTGGGCGACGATTTGTTCGTCACGAACGTCGAGCGACTCCAGAGGGGAATCGACACCAAGACGGCCAACTCCATCCTCATCAAGGTGAATCAAATCGGCACCCTGAGCGAGACCCTCGCCGCCGTCGATCTCGCCAAGAGGGCCGGCTATACGAGCGTGATGAGCCATCGTTCCGGAGAAACCGAGGATACGACGATCGCCGACCTTGCCGTGGCAACGAACTGTGGCCAGATCAAGACCGGTGCCCCCAACCGCACGGACCGCGTGGCGAAATACAACCAGCTTCTCCGCATCGAAGAGATTTTGGGCTCCCACGCCCGCTACGCCGGGGCATCCGCGTTCGGCGCCCTCGCTTCGCGCATCGGCTAACTCATGCCACGTATGCGGAAGTTGGTCGGCACGCCACACGAGGGCATGTGGCGTGAACTGACCGTCGGCGCCCTCGCTTTGCGTATCGGCTAACTCATGCTACTTATGCGGAAGTTGGTCGGAACTCCACACGACGGCGTGTGGAGTGAACCATCCGTTCTCAATGGAAGTAGCTTGCACCGTTGATGTCGATGGCAATGCCGCTGAGATAAGCAGCTTCCTCCGACAGTAGAAAGGCCACGGCTCCCGCACAGTCCTCGGGGCGCGCCATGCGACCCAAAGGGATTCCGGAAAGGATGTCTTCCAGCCGATCCTGCATCCCTTCTCGGGCCATGGCGGTATCTACCCACCCCGGAGCGATCGCGTAGATCTGGATGTTCTTCGGGGCCAGTTCGACGGCAAGCGAACGGGTGAGAGAAATCAAAGCCGCCTTCGACGCTGCGTACAAAGCCGCCCCGCCCTCTCCCTTGAAGCCAACCCGGCTCGCGACGTTTACGATTTTGCCGCCGCCCAAGGCCAGGAACTCCTTGGTCGCCGCCCGCATGATTTTGAGTGGCGATTCGAAGTTCGTCGCGAACGTCTTGTGGAGGTTCGCCGCGAAAGCGGCCTCGCCCGAAGTCGCGAAGTCGATCGGCATGTAGACGCCCGCATTATTGACGACGGCATGAACAGGGCCGTCCTTCAAAACCGATTCGAATAACTTGCCGGCGGCGCTGACTTGTGACAAATCCGCTTTATAGACACCCGAACACTTGCGACCTAACGTCGCCTTCGTTTTCTCGGCTTCGGCTTCATCGAAAGCATAGTGCAAGGCAACCTGCCAACCGTCTTGCGCTAACCGAACTGCGATCGCGCGTCCGATCCCTCTGGACGCACCTGTAACTAAGACCCTCTTCTCGGCCATGGGCATAACATACCATCGGCATTAAACGTCACGTAGAATTGAGATATGCGAAGGATCGCTCTTTTTGGAATTCTGTTGGCCGTAGTCGGCTGTGGATCAAAGCCGACTTTGGTCGGCAAGTGGAACATTCCCGTCGACAAGGTCCCTGACTTGGTCGCGGATTTGAGTTCAGAGGGCAAAGCTGCCGTCAATGGGACCTATCAAGGCATCAAGATCAGCGCAAGCGGAACTTGGCAGTCGACCGAGGACTCCATGACGGTCAAATTGGAGAAATTAAGCGTCCCCAAAGAACTCGAGGCTTTCTCGGCTCTTTACAAGGATCAAGAGAAGAAGCTCCTTGTGCCGGTGACGATGAGCTATGAATGGCTGAACCCAGATGAAGTCATGGTGACGCCGCCGTCCGGTGCATCGGAACTGTTCAACAAGCCGTTCACGATGCGACGGCAGAAAGAGCAAAAGTAGGCTCTACTTGGACTTCGCGCTCGCGATGAACCAGATGCCGTAGACCATCATGGCGAGGAGCGGAATCTGCACCCACATGGCCGAAAACTCCCAGCGTGGATCGTTCTGCGGGATCGCGATCGTCTCGCCGATCAGTCGGAGGGTCGAGGATCCGCCAAACAAGACGATGCAAGTGATGGCGAACCATTTGACTTTGATCGGAATCCGGCGAAAAGTGTCCCAGTCACGCAGCTTTGGACCAATCGTGCGATTGTTCAGCAACATCGCTTCGAGCGTGGCGCTGCCATTTCGGAAGGCGCCAAGGGCGAGGATGAAGAAGACGAATCCCGGTATGCCGGGTAGGATCGTGCCCACGATGCCCAGGCCTACAAATGCCCACCCAATTCCGCAGTAAGCCCAACGCACAGGTGCGTGCCGAGCTTGGGATGAGTCCATACCTAACTGTATAGCTTGCAGCGATTCAGCCGATTGCATCCGGTAACGATTTGTTACCGTGGCTGGGGAATCGTACAACACCTACGACGAGGGGACTTCTTCGAGCGAAAAGTAGACGGGCTTGCCGGTCGCGCGAGTTCGCTCGGCCTCTTCCTCCGCGCCCTTCGAATAGCCTCCCACGCGCAGGACCGCGTCGCAGCGTTCGAGAAGGGAAAGCGCAAGCGGCATCATGATCTCGTCGTACCGGTCGCTGCCCGCGGCCTCGATGATTGGGAGGGCGGCGTTGACTCCAATAACCGGTACGTGGCCCCTATCGAAAAGTTGGACCGCGACCTCGTTCATCGCTTGGAGGTTCGCGGCCCAGACGTCGGGATCATCCGACATAGACCGGTATGGGTGGGAAATCATGATCCACATAGCCCCATGCTA
>JBKJIP010000306.1:0-9311 GCA_046598515.1 Fimbriimonadaceae bacterium
CGAATCCTGGGTCAAAGCCTCTGTCACGCCGGGCGTCCACAATCCCGATTACGGCTACCTATGGTGGCTAAACAACCGCGGCACCCAATGGCCCGGCACCCCAAAATCCTCCTTCGCCGCCGTAGGCTTCGGCTCCAACACCGTCTGGATCGACCCCGAACACGATCTCGTAGTCGTCTGGCGCTGGCACGCCGGCAACGGCAGCCAGTTCTTCCGTCGGGTCGTGGAGGCGATTCGAGATTAACGGCTGGCCAAGCTGACCAGCCGCTATCGACAAGGCTTAGCTTTCGAGGCGATGATCGCTCGGCGCAAGTTCATCGAATCCACCGATGTCGACGTGGGTGCCTGGAACGTAGCTTTCCCACTCTTTGCGGCTGAAGACCCAAAAGAGCGCGGGCATGACCACCTGACTGAGGAACGTGCTAAAAACGAGCCCGCCGAGGATGACAACCGCGATCGGCTGCAATAACTCCTTGCCGGGCTCACCCTTCGAGATCGCTAGCGGCAGCAACCCGAATGCCGCCGCCAATGCCGTCATGAGGACCGGAGAGAGCCTTTCCTGAGTTCCCCGGATGATCATCTCCTTGCTAAACGGGACTCCCTCCTCACGCATCAAGTGCACATAGTGCGAAAGCATCATGATTCCGTTGCGCGTCGCGATACCGAATAGAGTGATGAAGCCCACCATCGATGCGACTGACAAGATTCCGCCTGTCAAATAGAGAACCAACACGCCGCCCACAAGCGCCATGGGCAGATTCATCATGACCTGGAGCGCCATCCGCCATGAGCGAAGTGCAATGTGCAGCAGGAGGAAGATCGCGACGACGGTAAAGATCCCTAGGAAGAGAATGCGCGCCATTGCGCTTTGTTGGGCTTGAAACTGCCCTCCATACTCGATGTAGTAACCACGCGGCCAAGTGGTTTGCATCGGTCGCATTTTTGCCTGCAGCTCCGTTACTACGCTGTTCAAGTCACGCCCCTCGACGTTCGCTTGCACGACGATTCGCCGCGAGACATTCTCGCGATTAATCGTGTTTGGTCCCGTATCGCGTTTGACCGTCGCAAGCTGGGCGAGAGGGATACGCTGGCCGGACGGGGTATTGATCAGCGTAGATTGGATCACATCCAAGTTGTCTCGCGACTCCGGCGTGAACCAAACCACAAGGTCAAAGGTCCGCTGGCCCTGTAACACTTGTGAGACTACGTGGCCGGCGAGAGCAACCTCCAGATTTTCGGCTAGTTCGTAGGGCGTAACTCCGTAGCGAGCGGCCGCAGCCCGGTCGATCTCGATGCTGACCTGGGGAACCTCGATTTGTGGCTCCACCTGAAGATCAACGACCCCCGGGATAGCCTTCATGGTCCCCTCGACGTCCGCTGCCAACCGCCGTAACTCACTGAGGTCGGCACCGTAAACCTTGACGGCAAGGGCCGCGCGGACTCCCGACGATAAGTGGTCCAAACGGTGGGAGATGGGCTGTCCGAATGCGACAAAGACGCCTGGAATCTTGGTGAGCTTTTCGCGGAGCTCTTCCGTAGCGGCATTGCGACCCCGCTTGGAGTCTTTAAGGCCAATGTCGATTTCGGAGTAGTTCACGCCCTCCGCGTGCTCGTCCATTTCGGCGCGCCCGGTCCGCCTTCCAACGTGCGTCACTTCGGGCACGGTGAGCGCGGACTTCTCGATAATCGTCCCGATGCGATTACTCTCATTGAGACTTGTTCCCGGCGGCAATATTGCGCTCAGCGCGAGCGAGCCCTCGTTGAACTTCGGAAGGAACTCTCGGCCAAGCAAAGGAAGCAAACCCAAGGCGATAGCCGTAAGGATGGCCGTCGAGCCAATCACCACCCACGGGTGATTGAGCGACCACCGAACTGTGGGCCCGTTCATTCGCTTGAGCAAACCCACCAGCTTGGAATCGGCATGACTTCCACTTTTCCCAGTCTTCCGAAGCATCAAGCCGCACAGCGCCGGCGTCACGGTTAGCGACACCACCAATGAAGCCAGCATCGAGAAGATGAAGGCTAAGCCGAGCGGGAGGAAGACGCGCCCCTCCATCCCCTCGAGGGAGAGAAGCGGCACGAAGACGAGAACGATAATGAGAGTTGCGAAAACGATGCTGTTGCGCACCTCCGCGCTGGCGCTATAGATCACGCGGAGCGGTGATATCGGAGTCATCGAGGCCGCATTCAACCTCAATCGGCGAAACACGTTTTCGACATCGACAATACTGTCATCGACGACCAGCCCGATGGCAATGGCGAGCCCACCCAGCGTCATCGTGTTGATGTTTATTCCAAACCGACTGAGCAAGAGCAGCGTGAGAATAAACGAAACGGGGATTGAAATCAGGGAAATGATCGTCGCCCGCACGTTCATTAGGAAGGCGAGAATGACGATGAGGACGATGATTCCCGCTTCACCCAACGCCTTGACCACGTTGCTGATGGCGTTGTTGATGAAGTGCTCTTGCCGAAACAGCTCCGTATTGATCTGAACGTCATCGGGAAGCGTTGCCGAGATGTCGCTCAGCGCCTTATCGATTTCCTTCGTGAGAAGCAGAGTGTTAGAATCCGGCTGCTTCTGAACCGAGAGAATCACCGCGGGCTTGCCGTTGACGCTTGCGTCGCCCCGAGGCAGTCCCTTGGCGAACTCGACATCGGCGACTTGCCCGATCGTTATCGGGACCCCTTCGACCGACTTGATGACGGTCATCCTGATGTCATCCAGATCCCGAACTCGACCCAGAATCCGGATAACCGCCTCCCGCTGGGGTTCCTGGAAGAATCCACCGCCCGCGTTGAGATTGCTCTCCCGCGCTGCCTCGACAAGTTCATCCAGAGTGACGTCGAACTGCTTTAGCCGTGCGGGTGAAGTGAGAACCTGGTACTGCTTCGAACCGCCCCCGATCGGCACGACCTGGGACACGCCCGGTACCGCCAAGAGCCTCGGTCTAACCACGAAGTCGGCCAGGGACCGCACATCGATCGGGGCCGTTTTCCCATTTTTGCTCGAGAGTGAGATGAGCATGATCTCGCCCATGATCGAGCTGATCGGAGCGAGCGAGGCGACGGAACCTTCCGGCAATCTCGACTGTGCCAGTTGCAGTTTCTCGTTGACAATCTGGCGGGCGCGGAAGATGTCGGTGTTCCAGTCGAACTCAACAAACACGATGCTGAAGCCGGCGCTTGAAGCGGATCGAACGCGCTGCACGCCGGTCGCGCCGTTCATCAGCGTCTCGATCGGAAAGCTCACGAGCGCTTCTGTTTCTTCCGGAGCCATGCCGTGCGCTTCGGTCATGATCGTCACGACCGGACGGTTTAAGTCCGGCAGCACGTCGACGTCCATTTTGGGAATCGCGATTAGACCGTAGAGCAGGACCATAAGCGTCATGGCCACCATCAGCACCCGTTGCCGGAGGCTTAGTTCGATTAGGCGGTTCAGCATTAGTTGCCGCCCGCCATTCCAATGAGCTGATAAGCCCCGTCCGTCACGACCTTCTTGCCCGCGGCCAAATCCCCTTTGATCACCGTTCGATCGCCAAACGTGCCGAATGTTTGGACAATGGTCTTCCGATACGTTCCCGGCATCTCCTCAACGAACACGACGTTCACACCGCCAGAAGACTGAACGGCCGCCGTGGGAACAAGGATTTCACCGCCCGTGCCCGTACCCAGTTGGACTCGCACGAACATGTTCTGCTTCAGTCTCTCGCCGGGATTGTCCACGACCACCCTCACCTTGGTGGTGCGCGTCTTTTCATCGACTTCGTTATGAATGAAGGCAACTTCGCCCGAGTACCGACGCCCTTCCAGGGCATCCGCGACAACTTCGACCTTTTGGCCAATTCGCACCTTCGGAATGTCCATTTCATAGAGGTCGCAAAGCACCCAAACCACTTCCGCGTTGAGCAGATCATAAAGGTGCTGGCCAATCGTGACGGTTTGGCCCACGCTAACATCGCGGTGCTCGACTTCTCCCGAAATCGGCGCGGTAATCGTGATGCGATTGCCGCCGCCTGGGCTACCGCCCAGCAGCGTTATCTGATCGCGAGCCACCCGGACGGTGCTCTGCGCGCGAGTCATGTCCGCGCGAGCTTGAAGTAGCCCGTTACGGCTAGTAGTGAGCGCCGCACGGGCGAGATCGACGTCAGCTTGGGCCGCCTCAACCTCCTTGGCATTCCTCAACCCCTTGGAAGCGATGCTCTCTTCGCGAGTCAAAGCTTCCCGGGCTAAGCCCTGCTGCCTCTGATCGTCGGCGAGCTTCGCGCGTAAGGACTCCAACTCCGCCTTCGCGGCGTCAAGCTCTCGGCGCGCCACCACTCCCGAGGCGACACCTTCCTCGAGCTTGCGCACGCGAATCTCCAGGGCCTGAAGATCAGTTCGGCTTCGAGAGACATCAGCTTCCGCTTTGGATATCGCCGAGCGAGCGGCTTCGACTGCCGGCGACGCAAAGGCACCCGTGGCCGCGAGCTGTCGTTGTCGAGCCAACGACCGCACAGCCACACTCAAACGGGTTTCGCTGGACCCGATACCCGATTGGGCGATCTTCACCGAAGCCTGGGCTTGGCTAACTTCGGCCACGGCCTGTCGGTAGGCCGACTGAGCATCGGCCAACTCGGGGCTCTCGATAACCGCTAAATTTCGTCCGCGACTAATGCTGGTTCCCGGCAAGGCTCCCAAGGAGACGATTCTTCCCGAGGCGCGGGCGTTGACCATAACCATCCCGTTGGGATTCGCGGAAATGCGGCCCGTCGTCTTGAGTCCCCCGCCGGTTGCGGAAACCTCTATCGGCACCACTTGCAGGCCGATCAGTTTCGCTTTGTCTGTTCCGATGGCCACAAGGGCAGGATCGGGAGTCATCTCTTCGTTCTCGATCGAAAGAACGAACTTGATGCCGTCCACCGACATCTCGGCTGACTCACCCTGATTGGGTGCGGGAAACGCTTTGAGCATCGGGCCCGAGGATTTCGCCGCATCGGGAGCGACGATGTGCCTTCCGTCCGGGCCATGAATATGTCCCGGCTCCTCCTCTTGAGCCCAAGCCTGCTGGGAAAGTGCGAGCGTTGCCCCGAGTGCCAGCACGAGAATTGCGGTACCGCCGAGGCGGGCGTTCTTTTGCCCGAGACGGTAAACCCCAAAGAGCACAAGCAAGCCACCCACGATTCCGCCGACGATCAACAAGTAGTTGGGGCCATGGGCATGCTCCGCTTCGGTAGGCACTCCGGCAAGTGCCGGGACATACACTGGGAAAGAAACGCTGGTCTTCTTGCCGTCCGGAAGAGTGACCGCCTGACTGATCACATACTCGCCCGGCTCCTTGTAGGTCATGTGCGATCCGTAGACCTCATTTTCGGGCTCATAGGCGTTGTGCTCGGTGTGGATTACCTTGCTCGCATCGTCCTTTCGGTGGATCGTTGAATCGACCTTGCAATTGAGGATGATCTTGCCGTCCGGACCCTCGATGCGCATGTCGTGGTGACTTAAGATAAATGTCGAAGTGCCACCCGCAGCTTGGGGAGCAACGATGTGGCGTCCATCCGGCCCGTGCATATGGCCCGGCTCTTCCTCTTGGGCAATGGCGCCAACCGAGGCGCAGAGAACGAGAATAGAGAGAAATCGCTTCATAGTTTGATGGTCTCCAGCCCGGGAAGTTGGGCCACGGCGGTGAGGAATCGGACTTCGGCAAGGTGGAGGTTCAGGGTCGCTTCCGAAGCTTCGCGTCGAATCTGACTTAGGGTGCGTTGAGCTTCTAGAACTTCGAGAAAACTGGTTAGGCCGGACTCGAGTCCAGATTGCATGGCTTTCAGCATCTGCTCCGCCTTCGGGATAATGCCGGTGTCATAGGTCTTGGCCACGGCGCGACTGGCCAGCAGATTGCTTGACGCACTTTCCACGTCGAGCGCCACGCGCCGCTGAGCATCCTTAAGCTCAGCTTCACGGGCTTTGCGAGCAGATTCTGCAGCCCTGGCCGCGAACCGGTTCTCTCCCCGGTCGAAGAGCGGCATCGTGAGCCGTACCTGCAGGCCAATGTTGTCGCGCTGGAAGGGCCGCCGGTCAAAGCTCCAAGTATCGGCCGTGACTCCGGCGAACAGGTCGGGCGTCCCGGCGCGGCGGGCTTCTAACTCCAAAGCTCTCGCCACTCCAATGTGAGCAAAAGCCTCCAAAGTCTCGCTTCGACGGCCACCCACGCCCACCGTCAGGCTTTCGAGCTCTCCAAGTTCTATCCAGCCGACCGACGGCAATTCGCTACCGGACGGCCTGCCAAGAAGAGAGTTCAGCGTCGCTCTGGCAACATCCAACTCGTTTCGCGCAAGCACCAGGGCTTGTTCGGCTCGATTCATCTCGATTTCCGCGCGGGTTTGCTGAACGGCTGGAGCTTCCCCAATTTCGATGCGCTTCCGAATCGCATCCACGGTTCCCCTGGCAATCTCGACTCCCGATGCGGCGTTAACTTCGTTCGCCTTAGCCGTTTGGTAGCTCGCGTATGCGGCGAGAGTCTCCGATCCGACCGCTAGCTCGGCCCTGCGCAAACCCGCTTTGGCGACCTGGATCTCAGCCCTTGCCCGTAGAGCGCGGGCGGCGCGAGTGCCCGAAAGATCAAAGGATTGTCCGAGAACGAAGTTCGAGTTCGTAAACCCAATCCCCGGTGCCAGTTCCAACTCCGGATTTTTGGGCGAACCAAGAGACTTGGCGGCCGCCTCCGCCTCCAGAACTTGGAGTCTACGGGCGGCAACGGACGGGTTGGCCGCTACCGCTTGGGCTACAAGATCCGAAACCGAGCCGGGCGAGGCCGTCTGTCCGTGGGCATGGGATATGAGTAGTAGGAGAGCGCTATATGCGAAAAATCTGTGCGTCAATGGGGGATCCTCCGTCAAGGCCAAGGGCAAAGCCGTGGCTGACGAAGGGCAGGCCAATGAGTCCCCCGACAGCCTTAGGCAGTCGAAGAAGAGGGAGGAGCGCGCGATGAGCACGTTCCCGGCGGCCCCGTGGAGTAGGGATGCTCCGCGCGGATAAAGGTGCGCTGGCTTTCAAGGTTGCGACTCGGCAGAATGAAGTCGAATCGAGTCGGCAACAAGATCGCCACTTCGAAGTCCAGACCTTGAGGAGTCCGTACTTTGCCCAGTTCTGGCTCATCGTGCGGCGCAACTTCGGGATGTGGACTGTTAAAGGCCGAAGATTTCGAGGCTTCGTCCCCGTAAATATGATGGTGTCCAGGGTGCCCATGCGACGGCGCGTCGTCGCTGTGGTGATGGTGAGGCACGAAGCTGTGGGCCTGAACGATCATCAGACAGGCGATCATCACCCACGAAGCCAGCCTCCTCACGCACCTATGCTACCTCCGACAGCTGCGTCGGGCAAACTGCCCCCCTTTCCGGCAAAATGGTTGAAAGGTCAGACATTTCATGTATGCCCGCTGAAACCCTCGCCCTGATGTTCGGCCTTTTCGGCGCCGTGATCCTGATCTCGGCGCTCCTATCCGGCTTCGTAGAGCGCAGTAACTTCCCCCAAGTCGCCGTCTTCCTCGCCCTCGGGGCCATGATCGGCCCGCACGGCTTCGGGCTGCTCGACGTCGGCCTCGATTCGCCGATGCTACAAGCGGTAGCCACGCTCAGCCTTGTGCTGGTTCTGTTCACCGATGCCCTCACCATCGATCTCTCGGAAGTCAGGAGGCATGCGAGTCTCGCTTCGCTCATTCTCGGGCCGGGCACGGTCGTAGCCGCCGGCGCGATCGCACTTGCCGCGGTTTGGACCTTGCGAATTCCATGGCCAATAGCCGCCCTCCTCGCGGCACCCCTCGCCTCGACCGATCCGGTCCTGCTCCGCGGACTGCTAAAGCGCCCCGATCTGCCTTCCGCCGCGCGCCAGGCGTTGCGATTGGAGAGTGCGCTGAATGACGTCGTCCTCCTGCCGATCGTCCTCATTGCGATGACACTAGCCGTGCCGTCACAGAACTCGATAGCCTCCGAAATCGGCAGCCTCCTGCTTAAGATGTTGGTAATCAGTCCCGGCGTGGGTGCCTTCATCGCCTGGGTGGGAACCTGGCTGCTTGGCTTCATGAGAAAGCGCGTCGGGGTTCGGCGCGACTACGAGTCGCTGTATTCGATCGGAATCGCCCTCGCCGCATTCGCGGCGGCGGAGTCCTTGCACGGCAGCGGTTATCTCGCCGCCTTCGCGGCCGGCCTCGCCATCGCGTCCCTCGACGTCGAGCTCTGCGACTGCTTCCGTGAATATGGCGAGACGACAGCCGAGATGATGTTGCTGTTCACTTTCGTCTTGCTCGGAACGTCGCTCATGTGGGTCGGCCTCGCCGGCTTGACCGTCGCCGTCGTCGCCTTCTCCGTTCTCGCCCTTGTTGCTCGCCCTCTCGCGCTGTGGCTAGCACTGGCGAGAACTGGAACCGATAAAAAGAGTAGGCGATTGATCATCTGGTACGGACCGCGCGGCCTAAGTACCCTGCTCCTAATCCTTGTGCCCGTATTCGCTGGCGTCGAGGGCGCCACTCCGCTATTTCACATCGCCACATTCATCGTCCTGCTTTCGATCGCCCTGCACGGCGGCTCGATGATGCTCGGGAATCGCTCGGAGCTCAAGCGGATTCCTGATCAGCCAGAAGACGAATCCACTCCGGTCGATCCTGCCCCGGCGCTCATGGAACCGTCGGAAATCCTTGAACTGAAGGCAAAGGGCGAATCCGTATGGCTCCTGGACGTGCGCAGCGAAAAGTCGTATCTGGAAAGCGAAGAGCAGATCGCAGAGTCCGTTCGGATTCATCCCCAACACGCCCGCCGCGAAGCCCTCCTCGAAGGCATCCCAAAAACCGCCTGGGCCGCGCTGTTCTGCACGTGACCGAAGGAAGCCACCAGCGCCCGTGTGGCGCAGGAACTAAGAGCCGCCGGCTGGACAAGAGCCTTCGCCGTCCACGGCGGCTGGGATGCGATGATCGCGGCTGGGTTTGAGGTTGAAGCGAAGACATTGGCGGATTAGTTGGGCCGCCAGCCCGGTGATAAGGCACTCTCTTAAAGTCTGAGTCGCTACGGTTGTAATGTATGTAGCGGTATGGGTCGCAGACGATAGATTTCAGAAAGCGCAAGTTGGCCGATGCCTTTCAATAGAGAAACTGGCCGCTCTCAGCCGAACATCGCCCCCACAGTCATTTGCTTAAGGCCATTGCGTATTCGTTGCTGCTCGAAGCTCTCTTCGTGCCCATCAACCTCAGTCCCCAGCGGGGACACACATTGGTTTTCAGGGGTCGAAGACCCCTGAAAAGGAATCGCTGCCCAGCAAAAGCCCCGCCCTGCGGGGCGTCGCGC
>JBKJIP010000093.1:0-4398 GCA_046598515.1 Fimbriimonadaceae bacterium
CCGTAGCCTCGATTGCGGAGTTAAACATTTCCGCGATAAGTACAAGGCTGAGCACGAAAAGTGCAACAAGAACTTCGCGTAAGCCGAAGTTCATGAAGATGCCAACGAGCAGCGCAACCAACACGATGTACATCTGGAAGCGCAAGTGGCGCTGAGTCTTGAACGTATATACGATGCCGTTCAAGGCGGCGCGGAATGGCCCGAGAACGTCGCGTTTGCCGCTTACATCCATGCGGGTCCTCCCAGGGCGATCGACGTCCATTCGCGGTCCGGCTCGAGCCCAATATCTTCGCCGACCGAAGCCATCTCCGCCATCATCCGGCGGCGGTCGTCTTCGTTCACATCATCGAAACCGCAAAGGTGCAGCACCCCATGAATCGCCAGATAGGCAAGCTCAGTGCGCAGGCTCACACTTCGCAAGGAAGCCTGTCGCTCAGCGAAGGGAATGGCAATGACGATTTCGCCTAACGGTGCGCCGGGAAAATCCGGCGCCTCGAAGGTGAGCACATCGGTGACCTCGTCCTTCCCGCGATGCTCGCGGTTGAGGGTGCGGATGGTCTCGTCGTCGACGAAAACAAACTCGATGTCCAAGCTCTTACCTCTCCTCGTTGGGGGGATCACGGTAAGTTCGAGATTGTCCGGCGAACTTGGTAGGCCGCTCACCCCTCCCCAGTTCCCTTCGGTCACAGACCCTCCCCTACGAGGGGAGGGAAGGAAATCTGAAAAGTGGCGCTGCAGGCATGCGAGCGCGCCCGAGCGGATAAGACCGCTGGGAATCCTGCGCGAGGTCTGGTTGGAAAAGGAGAAGCGCGGCGAACGACTGGGAGGTTCCATAGGGCGAAACGCGTTATCTTCCGAGACGAGTCGGAAGGGAATCGAGATTCAAAACAGTGTTCGCGGCGCGCATCTTATGAGCCGAAGGCTCGGCTACTGTCGGCTGATGCGGCGACGTCGCTGACGGCGACGCTTCTCGCTCGGCTTCTCGTAGTGGGCATGCTCTTTGAGCTGCCGGAGCAAACCGGAGGTCTGCATCTTCTGATTGAAGCGCTTGAGCGCGGAGTCGATAGACTCATTTGGCTGAACAGTTACGTAAATCAAAGGCGATAAGATCTCCGCTCATATTATGGCACAAACTAGTTTCGAACTAAGAGTGACGAGTGACGAGTGTGGACAAGTGTAGGCCGCGAATGATTGTCTCGCGGCCCGTACAGCCCCAGACAGTTAGCTCGAGCAATCCCTTTCTGCGTGATTCCGTGTCATTCGGTGGCTGCTCTCAAAGGCTGTAACCACAGAGATGCACAAAAGAACACAGAGGGAGAGCGGGCACTCCATGTGGGTAGTAATCCGTGTGTGTAGGTTATCCATGTGGGTCGCGGATGCCCGTCCCGCGACAGCCCGCCGTGAAGTTAGAAGTCGTACTTCGAGATGTTGTCCTTGTCGAATGTGAGCAGCGGACCTGCGTAGATCACGTTCTTCGGACCAATCTTGACCTTGCCGTGACCGGGCACCTCGATCTCATCGCCTTCCTTCGCATGGAATTTGCCGCCGTGCATTTGGCTGCCGACGAAGGCCGCGATTTTGCCGAGGTCGGCGGGATCCCAGAGCTGGAACTTCTGGACGACGCCCTTCGTCACAAACTCCTTCATCTGGTTCGGTGTGCTCAGCCCGGTCAGCACGATGCCTTTCCCCGTCGCCTTTGCGCCGCCGGGAAACATGGCCGAGTTCTCGAGCACCTGAGCGGCGGCGGCGAGACCGACGGAAGTGGGCGAGATGACGCCGCGCAGATTGGGATGCTTGCTAAGAAGCGCTTCCATTTCCGTGGAAGACTTCTCCGCCTTATCGTCGCCGTAGACGATCTCCACCAGCTTCATCTTCGCGAACTTGGGATCCTTGAGCGTCGCCTTCATGCCCTCGATCCAAGCATTTTGGTTCGGCGCATCGACGGTCGCGCTCAAAATCGCGATCTCACCTTCGTAGCCGATCATGCTGCCCATGAGTTCGACTTGGGCCGGTCCGATCCCGCTGAAATCGGTGCTGAGAATGCCCACGTCGCGGTGCATCTCGTTCCCGGTGAGATCGGCATCGACCGTGATGATGGCCACGCCCTTCGCCTTCGCCTGATCAAGTGCCTCGTTCAAGGCGTCGGGGCTGTTGACGCTGATCGCGATGACATTCACGCCGCGCTGTACTTGATCCTTGATGATCGGAAGCTGGCTGGTAGCGTCGCCTTCGGCCGGCGCCTGAGTAGAAAAGTCGAGGTTCATCGATTTAGCGGACTCTTCAAACCCGACCGCGAGGCGGTTGAAGTATGGGTTACCCGTGTTCTTCGGAATGAAGACGATCTTCGTCGCGCCTTCCTTGGGAGTGGACGTCCCGGTGGTCGTTCCGCCTTCTTCCGTTTTGGCGGGTCCACAACCGGCAATGACAAGGGCGGCGGCAAGCGCGAATGCGACGATTTTCATCATCCGGATTGTATCACCCTGGCGCACGCTACGCGCCGAACCGATAAGGTATCCTATCTGCTCCATTGGGGAGTTGCCCGAGTGGCCAATGGGAACAGACTGTAAATCTGTCGGCGGAAGCCTACGTAGGTTCGAATCCTACACTCCCCACCATACCGCCCTTGTAGCTCAGCGGCAGAGCACTTCTTTGGTAAAGAAGAGGTCACGGGTTCGATTCTCGTCGAGGGCTCCAGGGTTGAACCCAGGGGTTCCCTGAAGCCTTCGGTGTTTCCCTTATTCTTCGGTTCTAAAGCGACATGTGGGTTGCGGATGCCCGTCCCGCTACATGCCCGGGGCCTATTTCCAAAGCTTTCGGAAGAGGAAGATCAGCAGACACGCGCCAAGCGTGGCCCCGATGAGCGTCGGCACCAAGCCGCCGTTGCGCTGGAAGCCGAGGACGTCCATCAGGAAGCCGGTCAGAACCGATCCGACGATGCCAAGCACGATCGTCATCAAGCAGCCCTTCGGTTCCTTGTTACCCCCCGGCATCAAAACCTTCGCCAGAATGCCGGCGACGAAGCCGATTAGAATCCACCACAAGATTGCCATTGTTTCCTTGTAACGCAAACTCAGCCGTGAGGGATACGGGCACCGGCTGGTAAGATGCGCGAAATGGGATTTGCGCCTCAGTTCTCAAGGCTCCATGTCACTCTCGGCTGTGAGGCGGCGATGCTCGTCAATGCGATGAAGGAGCGCGGGATCCCTTTCGACGACGGCGGTCCTGCTTAAGACTGGCTGATACGACTAAGCTTCGTAGCGCTCAATTATGTCCGGCCAGTCCCGGGCCGTATGCAGAACACGAATGACTTCGATGTTTTCCCCTGCGAGTCGGTAGAAAGCGAGGTGCCCATACCCTTTGCCCTTCTTTCGAATCATGAGGCGACGAACCCCGTCTCGTTCGCGGATCACTTGTCCCAACAAGGGCGTGCGTGAAAGCTTTTTTACTTGATTTAGCAAGAACCTTAAGTAGCGATCTGCATGGTCGGATCCGTAAGTCTCAGCGTTCCAAACCCAGATATCCCACAAGTCACTTTGGGCAAGACTCGAAAACGAGATCATCCCGCTCTTTCATCGATCCAATCGGCACGCCTTCGGGCGAGGAAAGTCTCCACGGCCGGAAGGGTTGCACTGTTACCGGCGTTCAGGTCGGCCAATCCCGCGTCGATTTTGTCTAGCACGTAAGGTGGTGTCTTTAGCGCGGCCAAGTCTTCGCGTACAACGTCTTCGAAATAAGCCTCAACCGAGCCGAACCCTCGAGCGTTTGCCGCCCGCATGGCATTTTGAAACTGCTTTTCGGAAAGAGACAGATCGTGCATGGATTTCTCTCTTGAATTGTACGCGGGATTTCTGGCGATTGTCGTACCCCACTAACTAGCGGCCACAATCTCACCCCCACCGGCGTCACAATTAGGTGATGGATGCAGGCGCGAGAACGGTGGCTACGCTCGAGCGTTTGCGCCTCGAACTTCCGGAACCAGAGTCCGCATTTGAGAATCCGGACGCCGAGCAGCGCGCCCGAGGTGCCTTGGCTTTGTTCGTCAACCGCATCCTGGAAACAAATCCCGAAGCCGGCAACCAGATTCCCGAAGAACCGGCGACTTGCCCCAACTGCGACCTCCCTGTGAACTCAATCCGGTCCCCCTATTGCAGCGAGTGCTGCGGGGAAGAAGCCGGCTTCGTCCGGCAGCTACGCCGTTTTCTGGCCGAAGAGACGGTCTTCGCCGAGGAGCGACAGAGCAATGTCGGCGAGAAGTTTTGGCATGTGATCGGCGGTGGTTTCCCTCGACGTTTGGCGCGTCTTCCTGAGAAAGGGCGGCAGCGCATGTTCCCCCGTGAAGGAGGAAAGTGTGAAGTGTGCGGGGCCATAGCGACGGGCCTCGACCACGTCGGCTCTGGC
>JBKJIP010000179.1:0-2585 GCA_046598515.1 Fimbriimonadaceae bacterium
GGCGGAATCGCTGGTCGCTTGGTATCGCGTCAATAGGCGCGACCTCCCATGGCGTCGCACCTCCGACCCCTATGCGATCTGGGTCAGCGAGATCATGCTCCAGCAGACCCAAGTCCAAACCGTTATTCCCTACTTCGAACGGTGGATGACCCGTTTCCCGACCGTGCATGCCCTCGCCTCAGCCGATGTCGACCACGTTCTCGCCCTCTGGCAGGGTCTTGGTTACTACCGGCGCGTCCGGAACCTTCTGGCCGGCGCATTGGCCATCGCCGGAACGAGAATGCCGTTATCCCGTGTTGAATGGCGAGCCGTCTCCGGTGTCGGTGATTACACGTCGGCCGCAATCGCCTCGATCGCGTTTGGCGAGAGGGTGGCCGTCGTGGATGGGAACGTCGAGCGCGTTTATGCCCGTTTCAATGCCGATCCTTCGGCGGGACTGGCATTGAAGAAGAATGCCGGGGTCTGGGCACAGAATCTTATCGACTCCACCGAACACCATCCTGGCGATGTCAATCAGGCTTTGATGGAGCTTGGTGCGACCGTCTGTACTCCCCGCGAGCCTTCCTGCGCCTTCTGTCCCCTCACAAGATGTCAGGCGAGGGTGCTTGCGCGCGCTTCAGACTTTCCCACGGCAACCACAAAGACGCCGGTCGTACGCCTAACGCGCTACCTGCTTGGCTATGCAGAAGGAGATCACGTTGCCCTGGAGCGCATCCCTAAGGAAGATTGGGCGGGCGGCATGTGGCAGATCCCTTGGCGAGAAGTGCCACCGGATGAGCCCTATCGAGTCGTCGGCAAGCACGTTCACTCGGTAACCCATCACCGAATCACGCTCCACGTTCTCCGGGTGGCCCAGCCCCCGGCGGGAACATCTCTCTTCTCGCTTTCCGGCCTCCCTGCCCTGCCATCACCACAGCGGATGGCGATTGAGATGCTGTTCGCGGATCCCTATGCGGTTTAGCGATTCATTTCCGGACGGTCTCGCCGAACTTGCCTTCCCCATTCCAGTAGCCCGCGCCAAGAACCGCGTCGTAACCCTTGGCCGCGATGTCCGCGTCCACGATCACCCAATCAGGATAGGCTACGCCGGACGTAAAGTAGGGGAGACGCTCGGTGGCGCGCATACCCTTCAGGGCCCCGCCTCCGATCGCGCCGACAAAGCGACTGCCCTCCGGCCGGAGCATCAGAATGCCCTCATTGGGCCGAGGATCCAGTGGATCGCTCTGCAAGAGCTTGTTCCAGACCGCGTTGACGCGGGAGTTGCCGTAGACGATCACGTTCCGCCCCTTCAGGTCCCCGGCTTCCTTATCGCTGAGCACTTCCGCGCCGCCATTCCCGCGATACCAAAGCTGCTCGGCGTCATAACGGGCTTTGTTGAGCATCCAGGCGTTCTCTTCGGCAGTTCCACCCGTTCCGAAGACGAACGCAAATCGGTTCTGGAAGACCTCCTTGAACGGACCGTACTGCTTAGTGATCGCCTTCCTGGTTTCCCACCGACCGTTCACTTTCTCCGCATAGATGTAGTCGGACTTCGCTTCGAGGGCTTGTCCATCAAGCGTGCGAACTCCCCGGAGCTTAACGGCGGAGACATTTGAGGTCGTGGCCGCGCGACCATCCGGGCGATTGCTGACCGAGATCGAGCTTGGCCGAAGCTTCTTCTCTTGGCGAAGAATCTCGGCACCGTCGAAGCCGGAGGATACGGCCGGATTCACCGTGACGAAGTCGCCCCAAAGCGCAACACGAGACCTCTCGAACATTTCGAAAATCGGGGGCCAATCTACGCAGTCCGCGCCAGGAGATTTGTCGCCATCCCACCAATGTCCCGCCTTCGGTTCTTCGTAGTAGCCGATGGGCTTGGGCATCTCCTCGAACACCTTCTTCATCGCCCGAGCTTCGCTGACGGGGACGTTGTCGTCCGCGTCTCCGTGCAGGATGTAGACCTCTTGGTTCTTGTAGTTCGAATACATCAGCTCGGTTCGCGAAGTGTTCGAAGCTGTGCTCAGGAAGTCGATCATTTCGCTTCCCGTTTCATTCGGCTTGCCGCCGTATGTAAAGAAGCTGCGCCAGCCGGCGCTGGGCGCGATCGCGCCGAAGAGTTGCGGGAACGTGGCACCTATAATCCACGTGCCGTGACCACCCATCGAGTGGCCGGTCAAGTAGACGCGCCGGGGGTCGATTCGGTAGCTCTTCTTCGCTTGTTCGAGGACTTCTAGGGCGTCCATGCGCCCGATCTCTTCCCAGTCGAAGCCGTATGGGCGGCGATTGGTGGCGGCCACGATCCAGCACCATTCTTTCGCGGAATAGGCCTCGGCTTGCCCCTGCGCCTCGACACTTGCGCCGTGAACGGTCAGCACCAGAGCATTCGCTTTGGGATTGGTCGGCGGGACAACCGCATAATACTGCACGCTGCCGTCGATCTGGCTCATGAAGGTGACTTTTTGGGATTGGTCCGGCTTGCGGATGCGGAGCGTGAACTCCTTGTCGTTTCTCCCATCCAGTTTCAGAATTACTTTGACGCTCTCTCCCATGGGGGCGACAAGAGAGAACTTGAGGGGAATCTTCCGAGCCTCCAATGGCTGCAACCG
>JBKJIP010000028.1:0-10799 GCA_046598515.1 Fimbriimonadaceae bacterium
TTTCAAATTGGTCACTCCGAACCGCTTTCTTCAAAGGTGTTGATTTTTGGTCATGTCCTGGTTCCCCTGAATCACGGATGTTCGTGCCGTGTTTCGGGGGAACCGTTGGGGAGGGGGTTTCCGGAGATTCGATCCGCCCACCTAGCAACACATGCCGGGAAATCGCTAAACTAGGCCCTTATGCGTTTTTGGGTTGGCACCGGGTTGATCGCGCTCGCAGTGAGCGCATGCGCTCAGCAGGAACTGTACGGCGAGAAGTCTTACACGAGCCTGCGGGGACTCTCCGGCCTGAGCGGCAGTGGGTACGCCGTCGGTTCGGATGGCAAGATCACGCTTCGAGGCGCTACTGCCTTCAGCACGCCGATCGGTAACGTTCTTGGTCCGCGCCAATGGTTTGTGATCGGCTCGAACCTCTCAAACAACCTGAGCCCGCGCTTCCCATCCAAGCTCGACTTCAACAGCGATGCCACGCGCAACTCGAACGGCAGCGCCGCCATCATGGCCAGTTGGGGAACGTCTATCGGCGTGTTCTGCTTCACGGGAATGCTCACCACGGGCGACCTCGATAGCAACCTCAACATTCAGTTTTCACCCTCCAACCAAAAGGGTACAACCCGTTTCTCCATTGGCGTTCAAGACGTTTTCGGCACGTCCGCCGAGAACAATGGTGCGATTCAGAAGGTTATCGGCGGCGGCAACAGCATGTCTCCCTTCGCGGTGGCGACGACCGATCTCGGCAAAGGCGCGCACGTCAGCTACGGCCTCGGTTTGAAGCGCTTCAAGGGAGGCTTCGGCAGCCTAACCGTTCCCGTCGGACCCGTTCAAGGGTTCATCGAGTACGACACCTTCAACTGGAACTTCGGCATCACCAGCCAGATCTGGAAGCAGGAGCTGAAGATGGGCGAATTCGAGCGCAGCGCTTGGGTTAGCGCCGGTGTGGTTCGCGGCAAGTACCTCTACTGGTCCCTCGGCATCTCCTTCTAGGAGCGGCTACGGAACGAGGTAGAGGTTCCCGCTGGCTTGTCCCGCGGAGACGATCGCCTTCACATTCACGGTTTTGTTGGACGTTACTGCCGTTGTCGTGATCGTGAATGTAAAGTCCGTGCCTCCCGGAGGGACCGTGATCGAAGTCGGGGCGGTCGCGTACGGGGAGTTTTCGACGATCGAGATCGTGCGTCCGCCCGGACCCGCGACGCCATTGATCACCACGCGGCAAGAAACATTTGTTCCTCCCTGCACGTTGTTCGGAGTAAAGGCGATGGCAGTGGGCACAAGCGGGGCCAGCATTAGCGGTTGGGACACGATGGTGGTTCCGAACTTTGCGAAGATGGTCACGTTGATCGTGCTATTGACAGCCGTCGTGCTCAGCGATACCGTTTTGTGAACCGAGCCCGCGGGCACGATGGCCGACGCCGGCGTGACCACCAGGGAGGTGTTGTCGTACATTTGATAGGTTCGTGCGGCGGTCAGAGGGCGATTCTGGACAATCGTTGCACCGACGAAGTTTTGACCGG
Organism: Fimbriimonadaceae bacterium; assembly: GCA_046598515.1. GTDB lineage: Bacteria > Armatimonadota > Fimbriimonadia > Fimbriimonadales > Fimbriimonadaceae > JANJUB01. The sequence goes on from JBKJIP010000028.1 coordinate 1,515, forward strand.
CGACGACGGCCTTGGAGAGGGCCAGCCCAAACTTGTCTGCTCCGACAGAGATGTTCCCGGAAACGAAGTTGCCGAATCCAGAGCTAGCCCCATCCGGAAAGTTGGAGTAAATCGAGGCGAACGTCTGGTCATAAGCTTTGACCTCGCCAAAGCCGGGACCGGTCGCAAGAATGAGCTCCTCGCTCGTGTTTCCATCGATGTCGCCCGCGGCGACGTAGACGCCGCCACTGAAAGTGCCCCAGGGAGAGAAGTCTTTAAGCACGCTGACGTCGTTGCCGTTGAAAACCTTGACGTGCGAAGCCGTGCCGGGTCCCTCGCTCGTAATGATGTCGTCGATCCCGTCTCCATTTAGGTCGCCTGCGGCTACGAAAACACCGCCTGTGAAGGAGGGTGTGAACGCGAAGAAGCTTCGAAGCGTCTGTCCGTTCAGCCCGTTGTAAACCGAGACTTGCGGCGCAACGCCCGGGCCGGGCGCAACCATAACGTCGTCGACGCCATCGCCATTGACGTCGCCGGCGGCGACGCGAACGCCCATAGCTGATTGTGAGAAAGCAAAGAAGTTATGGAGGATGCTGAGATCCAGCCCGCTGAATATCTTCACCGGACCTCCGGCGATATCACCGCCGACGAGGATATCGGCCCGGCCATCGCCATTAACATCCCCCGTGGCGACCTGAACACCGCCAGAGTAACTCGGTCCGAAGGCCAGAAAATCGAATAAGGGTGCGTTGCTGACCCCATTGAATACTTTCACGCGCCCGCCGCCCGCCGTGCCCTGGCCAGCCACGACATCGGTGAAGCCGTCGCCATTGACATCGCCGGCGGCGACTCGGATTCCGCCGAAGAAAGAAGGGAAGGGAGCGAACTGACGGAAGAGGGTTCCGTTGCCGTTATGCACGTTCACGATTCCAGATCGTCCCTCGCCCGTTCCCGATACGATGACCTGAGCGCTGGCACTCGCAGAAAGAACTATTGCTCCGATCGCCAGCGTGAGCCTATTACCTGTTTTCATCATCACTCCCAAGCCCATTATAGCGACGCCGGCATGTTTCGCCAAATGAAATCTGTAATGGCTTATTGTTGGGTTGCTTTCGTGAAAGTGGTGAGTTAGGACTGGGCTAGGGTAGAAACAGCGAATGGCGAAGGCGGAGCCCCTTAAGAAACGTGGATTCGGGAAAACATCACGGCGCGACAACTGGTGGGCGTCGCCCTTGGCGACTTTCGTCGTCCTCTCGTTCTTCATCGTCTACGCGACTTGGGCCGCCTTTCAGAACGCGAATTACCATCACGGCAACTACCTGTCGCCGTTCTATTCGCCGGAGATTTTCGGGGCTTCGCCGCACGCCTTGTTCGGCCCCAAACCCGGCTGGTGGCCGGGGTGGCTGCCATTCTCACCGGCGCTTTTAATCCTGCCTTTTCCCGCCCTGTTCCGGTTCACGTGCTACTACTATCGAGGGGCCTACTACAAAGCGTTCTGGGCCGATCCCCCCGCATGTGCCGTATCCGAGCCACGCAAGGGTTACACCGGCGAGAACGGCCTCCCGCTCATCCTGCAGAACGTGCATCGCTACTTCCTTTATGCCGCCCTCGTTTTCCTGATCTTCCTCGCTTGGGACGCGATTCAAGGGTTTATCTTTAGCGATGGTTTCCATGTGAACGTCGGCTCCCTGGTGCTGCTCTTGAATGTGGTGCTGCTGAGCATGTACACGTTCTCCTGCCACTCCTTCCGCCACCTCATCGGCGGCCGCAAGGATTGCGTGTTCCAGAGCAAGCTCTCGGGGGCGTGTTACTCCTGCGTGAGCGGTCTCAACAAGAAGCACATGCTGTTCGCCTGGTGCAGCCTATTCGGCGTCATGCTGGCGGACGGCTATGTACGCATGTGTGCCTCCGGAGTGATTACGGATTTCCGGATTTTCTAGCTTGGAGCGCAGGGCTTCCGCCCTGCATCCCGGACCCCGAGGCTTCCGCCTCGAAAAGGCTGGAGTTGGTGTTTCAATGGAATGTGAGCTTCGGCTAGCGCCAAGGTTCCAAGGCGACTGCGCTCCATGGCTTAGTCCCAGAGGCCGGGATCGTCGTCTTTGTCCGGGCGTTCCAACTCGGGCACCCGGCTGATCAACCTCGCACAGGCGTTCCAGCGGAGCATGGCGTCGTCGTTGCCCGCTGCGCGCAGGTTCTCCGCCTGCTCATATTTTTCCATCGCCTTATGGAGCCAATCGCCCACGTGCTGCGGCGGAGCCGCCTCTTGGAGCTTGGTTCGTGCCCATCGCTCCGCTGCGATGCCGCCATAGTAGGCCTGCTCGTATTCGGAAGGAAACTGGCCGGCGACTTTCTCGGCGTCTTCTAGTCGAGTGCCGCGTTTCTTGCCGAACTGCTCCGTCGTAGCCAAGAATAGGTTCCGAATGGCCTCGACGTTGCCCGGTTCGATGGCGAGGACGTCGTGGCAGATGCTCGCGGCCTGCTCGGGTTCATTTAGCAAGCGGTAGCGCTCGGCGAGATCCAAGGCGCGGCCGATCGATTCCGGTGAGATGCGCTTAAGGTCCATCTATTTCCTCCCGAAGCGGAAGATGCGGGCGAGGGGATCGTAGAATGCGTCCACTACGCGCTCCTTCAGCGGAATAATCGCGTTGTCCGTGATCTTGATGCCCTCCGGACAAACCACGGTGCAGCACTTCGTGATGTTGCAGTAGCCAATCCCGTCCCGCTTCTTTAAGTCGCTGATACGGTCTTCGGTATCCAACGGGTTCATTTCGAGGGCGGCGGTATAGACCATCAACCTCGGGCCGATGAAGCCATCAAATTTCTCATGCTCACGCAAAACGTGGCAAACGTTTTGGCAGAGGAAGCACTCGATGCATTTCCGGAACTCCTGGGGCCGGTCGATATCCTCCTGGCTCATACGCCAGGTTCCGTCGGGCGCATCCGGTTTGCGCGGCTTGAACGGCTTGATCTTCTTCTTCGCCTCGTAGTTCCAGCTCACGTCCGTAACGAGGTCGCGAATGAGCGGGAAAGCCTTCATCGGCTCGATGCGGACCTTCTCTGTGAGATTCAGGTCCCCAAGCCGGGTCATGCACATGAGCCGCGGCTTGCCGTTGATTTCGGCCGAGCATGAGCCGCACTTTCCGGCTTTGCAGTTCCATCGGCACGCTAAGTCAGGTGCAGATTCCGCCTGGATATGATGGACCGCGTCCAGCACGACCATCCCCTCGCCCACGTCCGTGGTGTACTCCTGAAAAGAGCCGCCATCCTTGGTCCCCCGCCAGATCTCAAAGGTCGCTTTCGCCACCGCGCTATCTTACACCCGTGATTGGGAAATGTGAACGGTAAATCACTTTTAAGCGCCCCGAACCGAGACGATTGACCCCAACCCGTGGCAAGTTGCCTCCATCCCGCCACGGGTGGAGGCTCGCAAAGTGCGAAACTTGCACCAGCACCGACCAGCAAGGGACGGGCCATGTTGATAACACTCATTCCTCATGCGACGCCTCTACCCGTGGCGGGATGGAGGCAACGGTGCTCTTCAACTTACGACTTACGATATGACGACTGACGCCTTGGTCGATCTAGTGTCGCCAAGCCTAAGCTGTCATAAGTCGTAAGTCGCACTATCCCATTTCCGCGATGACGGCTCTCTGCTCGTCCGTCTGGGCCACACAAGGAACCTGGCTGACTTCGATCTCGCCATTGGAACCTTTGCGGATGACCGTGTTCAGCCTGCCCAACGTCGCGTCTTTCTCCGGGAAGTCCTCGCGGAAGTGGCCGCCTCGGCTCTCCTTCCGCAGCAGAGCCGACTGCACAACCGCCTCCGAAATCGTCAGCAAGTTGCCGAGATCGAGCGCAGTATGCCAGCCGGGGTTGTAGTCGCGGTTACCTTCGACCGACACGTGTTTGGCCCGTTCGCTCAGTTCCGCGAGAGCCGGAATCGCCTGGCGCATCTCGACCTCGTTTCGGACGATGCCCACGTTCTCGTGCATCATCTTCTGAAGGTCGCGCTGGATGAGGAAAGCATTGTCGTCACTTGCTTCCCGTCCGAATGGCGCTAGCGCGGCATCCTCATGACCAGCAAGATCGACGCTCGGCGTATCCTCTAGGCCCAGAGCGTACTTGGCCGCAAACTCGCCTGCGCGCTTCCCAAAAACCAAGAGATCCGACAGCGAATTGCCGCCGAGGCGGTTCGCACCGTGCAGGCCCGCGGCACACTCGCCGGCGGCGAATAACCCAGGCACCGACGACATTTGTGTCTCGGCATTGACGTGAACGCCGCCCATCACGTAGTGGCAGGTTGGACCAACCTCCATCGCCTCCTTTGTGATGTCGACTCCCGCGAGTTCCTTGAACTGGTGATACATTCCGGGCAGCTTGCGCTTGATGTGATCTTCCGAGTTCGCGATGTGCTCCTTGATCCAAGCAATGTCGAGGAAGACGCCGCCGTGGGGAGAACCGCGCCCTTCCTTCACCTCGCGGTTGATGCACCGCGCCACGTGGTCGCGCGTGAGGAGCTCCGGCGGGCGGTTCGCATTCTTATCGCCCTGAACATAGCGCCAACCTTCTTCCTCATCCTTAGCCGTCTGCGCCTTATAGTTGTCGGGGATGTCTCCAAACATGAATCGTTCGCCCTTGCTGTTCCGCAGGACGCCGCCTTCCCCGCGGACACCCTCCGTGACCAAAATGCCGCGAACCGACGGCGGCCAGATCATCCCCGTGGGATGAAACTGGATGAATTCCATGTCCATTAGTTCGGCGCCCGCATGATAAGCGAGGGCATGGCCGTCGGCGGTGTACTCCCAAGAGTTGCTGGTGATGGAGAAGGCTTTGCCGATACCGCCGGTAGCGAGAATGACGGCTTTGGCTTTAAAGACCACGAACTGACCGTGCTCGCGGAAGTAGCCGAACGCACCGGAAATCTTGTCTCCGGATTTCAGCAGGGAAGTGACCGTACACTCCATGTGAAACTCGATCCCCTGATGAATCCCATGATCCTGCAGCGTGCGAATCATTTCGAGACCCGTACGATCTCCGACATGCGCGAGCCTTGGATACTTGTGACCGCCAAAATTCCGCTGAAGGATTCGGCCGTCCTTAGTGCGATCAAAAAGCGCTCCCCAGGATTCCAGTTCGAGGACGCGGGCGGGAGCTTCCTTCGCATGGATTTCGGCCATCAAAGGGTTGTTCAGATACTGCCCGCCCCGCATGGTGTCGCTGAAGTGGACCTTCCAGTTGTCCCTATCGTCGGTATTCCCGATCGCCGCCGCGACGCCGCCTTCGGCCATAACGGTGTGGGCTTTGCCGAGGAGGGATTTGCAAACGCAACCGACCCGGGCACCCGTCCCCGAAGCTTCGATGGCTGCCCGAAGCCCCGCACCTCCGGCTCCGATGACGAGTACGTCGTATTCAAAGGTTCGATAGTCGGGCATGGTCGGCTAGGTTACACCATGCCTACCAGCGGAAGCTATGTCCACACTTGCTTTCGAGGCTAACCCAAAGTTCTGCGAGCCGCGACCTTCGAGATAACCGCCGCATGGGTCTCCATAAACTCTTCAGTTTCCGCCGGATACACTCGGCGCAACTCCCTCAGCACCCATCCAACCGCCGTCTGCACGTAGTGTTGGCGATCCTGCAAGCAGTTCGAAACCAAGGGCAGCACCTTCTCCGGGGCGAGAAAGACGGCGTTTTTGCCGGTGTAATGGATCAGGCTGACCAGGGAGATACGGCGTTCCCATTCGCTCTCGCCCGCATTCCAAGCCACGAGCTGTGGATACACCGTTACTTGGTCGCTTTCCAGAATCCGTGAGTAGAGAGAGCTCAAGAGATCGGCGTGGCACCAGTTGTCGATCCTCTCGATCCACCCCGACGCAACGGGCCAAAGCCCAGAAGGCACGCGCTTTTTTGAGATGGGAAGATAGAACTCCAACGCCGAGAAGAGAACGTCGCCATAGGGCGAAGTCCGCCAAAGGCCGTCCCAAATCGCCAAGACTTCCTCCTCGGGGAGCGAGGTGAAGGAGAAGCCCTTTTTCACTCGAGCGCGAAGAGCGGGGAATCCGATGCCGAGATGCACGAGCGAGGAACCACGATCTTTCCGAATTCGCTCGCCATATTCCGGATTGCCGATCGCCCGGAGGGCGGCGATCACCTCGTCGTGCTCGGCTTCGAAGAACATACAAGTGCGGACGAGTGACGCGGGCGATTCTATCCCTGCGAAACCGCGGTTCTCGCTCTCAAATCTTGCGTTGCTTCCGCTTTGCCATCCAGCAGACAGGCCGTCGCCTGCTGGCGGAAGGCGAACAGGCGGTCGATATCTTGGGATATAAAGAGGCGGTCCGCGATCCTACCGACGATGCCAAAGGGGAGTTCGTAAGACACGGTGTCCCGAATCAGAGTGCCGTTTGGGTGCTCCAGGAACTGGTGGTGGTGCGTCCAGTTTTTAAATGGTGCCTTTCGGGCCGTATCACGGAAACCCGCCGGGGGACGTACATCTGAAAGCTCCGCGATCCAGGTCGACCAGAACAGACCGATCTTGACCCTAAATTCGTGGATCGCACCATCGCGCACGGTCAAATCGGTGGAGACAAGCCGCATTTGGCGATCAGGTGGCGTGAGCACATTGAGGGCTTCGGCGGAAGAGTGAAACTCCCACACTCTCTCAGGATTCGCGCTTACAACTAGTTCGAAGATTTTGGTCGTCATCGGTAGTCTCTACTTACTATACGGCAAAGTGTCCACCAGCCGTCTAAATATTGTCTATAATTAGTCCAGCCCCTAACCTGCCAAAATCAGGCCATGGCGAACTGGAAGAAGAACCCCTTCCTTAAAGCAGCTCAGGCACCTGAACCTGTCCGGCATTTTGATCCAGATGACGATCTGGGAGGCGACGAGGGCAGACAACGCCTGCGCGAAGCTTTTCTTGAAGCCGCCGATAACCAGATTCAAGACTATCCGCCCGCCCGCGAGGCCTACGAGCGTATGGTCGCAGAAGGAATGCATGAAACCGATGCGCGTTTCTACATCGCAAACCTAGTCTCTCGACAAGTTCATTACGTCTTGACGAAGAACGTCACCTATAATGCCGAGCTGCACCATAAATGGCTCCGAGACTTACCGAACCTCCCAGAGGATTAAATCCATGACCCTGGAGTTCACCGGCAAAATCTGGATATGGAAAGGCCCCGCCCCATTCTTTTTCGTAACCGTGCCCGCCGTGGAAGCCGCCGAGATCAAGGCGGTTGAGAGGCTGGTCACCTACGGCTGGGGCATGATCCCGGTCACGGTTACGGTTGGAAAAACCTCCTTCGAAACGGCCCTGTGGCCGAAAGACGGACTCTATGTGGTGCCCTTAAAAGTCGTCATCCGCAAGGCGGAGAAACTCGAAGAGGACGACGTCATTTCTGTCCGTTTGGACATCCCCGGCATCGAATAATCAAAATTAACAACTCAGCCATTGCTGGGCTTGGCCGAGCGGCGTATAGTTGATTTGTTGCGGCTTTTCGCAACAAGGAGTGCCATGTCGAACGAATTCCCGCTAGATCACGAGCCCCTGTCGGACGAACAATCCCCTACTCGCCGCTCCTTTCTCATGGGTATCGGGCTGGCCGGCGTCGCGGCGACCCTTTCTCCCTTGGGTGCTGCCGAAACTGCCTCTGCGGCCACCAACAGAATTCCAGACACGAACGAGCCCCTTGAACGGCAGACTTCCAAGGTCGTCGCCGGCGCGAGCACCAAGGTGGCGCTCGAGTTGAAGGTCAATGGCAAACCGCACAAAGTCCAGATCGATCCACGCGCTTCTTTGTTGGACACTCTCCGCGAGACGATCCACCTCACGGGCACCAAGAAGGGTTGCGATCATGGGCAGTGCGGGGCTTGCACCGTCCATATCGATGGCAAGCGAGTCCTCAGTTGCCTCTCCCTAGCGTTGGGATGCCAGGGAAGGGAAGTCACTACGATTGAAGGACTCGGAACCCCCGAGGAAATGCATCCGATGCAAGCGGCCTTCGTGAAGCATGACGCCTTCCAGTGCGGTTATTGCACCTCCGGTCAAATCATGTCGGCGGTCGCGCTGATGAAAGAACCGGTTGGGACCGAGATCGCCGACGTTAAGGAAGCCATGAGCGGCAACATCTGCCGGTGCGGCGCTTATCAGAATATCGTCGACGCAATCCAAGAGGTGCGAAAAGCCTGATGAATCTGTTCACATACACCCGAACAAACAGTGCACGCGACGCCGTCGCCGCGGGGGCTAAAGGCGGGCGATTTATTGCCGGCGGTACCACGCTTTACGATCTGATGAAGCTCGACGTCGAGCGGCCCGATGCGCTCATCGACGTAAACGGTCTCCCGCTGGACAAGATCGAACGGACGCCCGAGGGCGGTCTGCGCATCGGCGCCATGGCCCGCAATGCGGCAGTTGCCCAGAACGAAGATGTCCGCCAGCGCTATCCAGTCTTGTCGGAAGCCATCCTCGCGGGAGCCTCCGGCCAAATCCGCAACATGGCAAGCACGGCAGGGAATCTGTTGCAGCGCACCCGCTGCGTCTATTTCCGCGATGCCGATGCGCCGTGCAATAAGCGCGAACCCGGCTCCGGTTGCTCTGCGATCGAGGGCCATCATCGTAATCTGGCGATTCTCGGTGTAAGCGACAAGTGCATCGCCAGCAACCCATCTGACCAGAATGTGGCCCTGATGGCGCTCGGCGCGACCATACACATTCAAGGATCAAGCGAAAACCGGACGGTTCCCATCGCCGATTTCTACCGGCTGCCGGGTGAAACGCCGCACATCGAGACCGTTCTGCAGAAGGGCGATCTCGTCACCCATGTCTCGCTGCCCTCGCTTCCGAGCGGGGTGAAGTCTCTTTATCTCAAACTGCGCGACCGGGCTTCCTACGAGTTCGCTCTCGCCTCGACTGCGATCATTGTGAATCTCAAGGATGGCAAGTTTGAGGACGTGATGCTTGCGATGGGCGGCGTCGGTGCAATCCCATGGCGTGCGAAGGAAGCCGAAGCTGTTCTGAAGGGCCAAGTCCCCTCGCCCGACCTTTTCGCCAGAGCCGCGCAAGCCACTTTCCAGGGCGCGAAGCCGCACAAAGAGAATGAGTTCAAGATCGAGCTCGGTCGCCGTTGCCTCGTCCACGCCCTAACTCTCGCCACAAGGAATTCGCAATGAAGAACGTCGGAACGACAATCCCCCGCATCGACGGGCCTCTCAAGACGACTGGCGTGGCCGAATATGCCTCGGATCATCATTTCGAAGGGATGCTCTATGCCGTTCCTGTTGGGGCGACTATTGGCAAAGGCA
>JBKJIP010000312.1:0-2630 GCA_046598515.1 Fimbriimonadaceae bacterium
GCGATCGCGGCTCCTCCCGCCGTCTGGTTCGTCAGCCGGCCCCGCATGCCGATCGAGTTTTTGGGGACCAAGCCCGACGCCAAATTCCTCTTCCGAGAAGAGTTCGTAGGCAAACCCTGGATCAACTGGAAAGCCCCCGGCGGCACCATGATCACCTATCCGATAAAGAAGGTCCTCGCGGGTGGTAACCCCGATCCCGCCGTCTCCGGCTACCTTCAGTTTCCGCCTTCGTCGGCGGGAACCTACCCCTTCGGAATGACGGACTTTCTAGAGGTCGGCGGGGAAACCGTGTTTCTCCCGATCGCCTTCATCCCCAATGCCTCGACCCCCAAGCCAGCGGCCGCGACCACGATCAGTGGGAGCTCTATAACGGTCAGAGGAACTATGGTCTTCATCAGTCACGCCTCGGGCACCTCGAGCGACATCACGCTTCGCGGCATCCCGTTTGCGACGGACGAAGCCTATCGCAACGCGGTCCTCACGCACGATAATCAGCTCTACCCGGTCCGTCTTGCGGTGAACAAAACCTTCGGTCCCGCGATTCGCCGCACCGAGACCTTCAAAGTCGGCAAGTGGACCGTAACCGCTAAGCCGCGACCCTGGAAACTCACGACTCAAGACATTCGCTTCGATCTCTCGACGGATGCGCCGTCCGGCGTCAAACTCGTCTTTCGGCCCAAGTGGAAACCGGTCAGTTCACCCCAATCTTTTCTCTACAACCGGCAGACCCCGTGCGTTTTGGAGAGCGGAGGTCGCGAAACGAGCATGATCATCCCCCGCTGGCAGCCTTCGGCCAAGTTCGAAGGCGACATCGTGGAACTTGAGGCCGTTCCCATCACCCTCAGATGTCAAAGGGGACAAACCATCCACAAGAAGAAGGAGTTTCGCCTCTTCTTTGAAGACGGTGACCTCGCCTACTTCCAAAACTCCGGGCAGAACATGAAGAAGCACGGATTCTTGATGATGGATGTCCGTGGCCGCCGAATCATTGCCGACGGTTATGGCAACGGCTCAGACGGGAAGCCCACGACCTTCTCGCAGATCAAAGACAATGAGAAGGTCAAGGCGGTCGGATACCGCACCAAGTCGACCACGCGTATTGAAGGGGAGTTCGACGTCCCGATTCCCTTTGTGGAGCAGCATCAATATATCTTCACGAGCGGGACAAGCAGCCGCTACATTTACTTCCGCCCGGGTCCCTGATGCCCCGGCCCGTGTAAAATAGATGCGCCGGGAACTGCGCGGCAGACGACCGGTGAACCCCGCCAGGATCGGAAGATAGCAACGGTAAGTCGATTCGCTGAGCGACGCACCATTCCCGGCATTTCGGAGATTTATCCCAAGTGGCAAGAGCATCCCTTTACCGGAAGTATCGAAGCCAAAGCTTTGCGGATCTCGTGGGACAAAGCCACGTCGTCCGGACCCTTCAGAACGGCATCACCACCGGGCGGATCGCCCATGCCTTCCTCTTTACGGGTCCGCGCGGAACCGGAAAAACTTCCACCGCTCGGCTCATGGCGAAGGCGCTGTGCTGCGAAAAGGGACCCTCGGCCGAACCTTGCAATGAGTGCGCCATCTGCGTCGCCATAACTGAAAACACCTGTCTCGACGTCCACGAGATGGACGCGGCGAGCGAATCGGGCGTGGACGACGTCCGCGAGTCGATCATCGAGGCCGTCAGCTACCAGCCATCCATGGCGCGGTATCGCGTATTTATCATCGACGAGGTCCACGACCTCTCGGCCAAGGCGTTCGATGCCCTCCTGAAAACGATTGAGGAACCGCCCGAGCACGTCATCTTCATGCTCGCAACTACGGAATACACGAAGGTTCCGACCACGATTCGCTCCCGCTGTCAGAAGTTTGAGTTTCACCGGGCGTCCATGGCTGACCTCATCGCTCGCATCGGCTATGTCGCCGAGCAGGAGGGCGTCCAAATCGAGCCTGCCGCCGCCACTGCCATCGCCCGAATGGCCGACGGCGGATTCCGCGATGCCTTAACCCTCCTCGAGCAAGCAATCATCGCTTCGGATGGGGGAATCACGACCGAGCAGGTCTATGATCAACTCGGCCTCATCGCCGATCACGCCGCAGACTCCCTACTAATGGCACTGAAGGGAAGCAACATCCCTTCGATCATCGAACTGACCGCCGAACTCTCCCGCCTCGGCCGCGATCCGCGCGCCATTGTCGAGTCGCTCCTCTTCCGTACCGCGGAGCTCACCCGAGCCGCCTATAACGTGGATATGGTCGGCGTCGATGCCGCCCAAGCGGCGGTGCTCCACGAGACCGCCCAGCAGGTCGGGCTCGAAGCATTGCTCTGGATGCGCGGGGCCCTCGCCGAGACCCATCTCGAACTTAAGAATGTGACTCTGCCCCGGCTGTGGTTCGAAGCCCAGCTCATTCGGCTAGCGCAATCCCGACTCACTCCGGCCCCGGTCCGCAGCCAGCCGGCTGAGACGAGCCCCAAGGCCGCTGTGGCTACACGCCCCGAACCGGTACGACAAGAACCCGCTCGACCTGAACCAAAAGTCGAAAAACCCAAAGTGGAGGCACCAAAGCCGGAACCGGTCAAGCGAGCACCCACGGGCGACGCCAATCTCGATCGGGCGATCGCGGTCTGGGATCAG
>JBKJIP010000467.1:0-5784 GCA_046598515.1 Fimbriimonadaceae bacterium
CAGACCGTTTCCTACAAGGCGATCATGCGGCTGACAAAGGGCCAGGGTTATGTGCCCGTCGCGGATACCACTTACCGCGTCGAGCTCCGCGATCCGAAGGACACTCTCATGGACGTGGCCGAGGTTAAGTCGAACGAAATCGGCTCTGTCGTTGGCTCGTTCGAACTGCCTTTGGAAGGAGCACTGGGTTCGTACTCCATCGTCTTCATCCGGGGAGAGCAGCGCGCCTACCTCTCGGTCCCCGTCCAAGCCTATCGCAAGCCCGAATACAAGGTGACCGTCGCCCCGACGGCAAAGCGAGCTTTGGCCGGCGAGACCATCACCTTCAAGGTCAAGACGGAGTATTACTTCGGCGCGGCCGTTCCCCAGGCGGAGGTCCAATGGACCGCGCGGCGCTCAGACTCCTATTTCTACAGCGCCGAAGAGAACGATTGGGCCCACAACGGCGACGGAAACCTGTATCCGCGGGACACCTACAACGACGACCCCTTCTCCGGCGAAGGCAAGGTATTCACCGACAACAAGGGCGAGGTTACGATCGAGATCAAGACCGATCCCAAGGCACCGGACAGTGTGTATTCGATCAGCTTGGTTGTCACCGACGGCTCGCGTCGGCAGGTTACGGGCGGGTCTTCGATCCCCGTTTACGCCGCCGCCCTCCGGCTCGGGCTGAGCACAAAGATGCTGGCCGTGCCTCTTGGCAAGCTGATCCCCGTCGACGTACGACTCGTCGATCTGGATGGTGCTCCCGCCTCCGGAACAGTGGCCCTAAAGTTCATCGAAACCCGTTGGAACCAGAAGAAGAACGTTTCTGAGGACCTGGTGCTCGCCACCCAGAATGTAAAAGTGGGTCCGACCGGCCGCGCCTCGACGGAACTGCCGGCAAAAGCGGCGGGGAATGTACGGATCGTCGGCACGGTCAAGGATTCAACCGGACGCACGACTTCGGACACGCTCCACGTCTATGTCGCAGGCCCCTTCACCAAAGGTGAGCAAGAGCAAGAAGGTCCGTCGATCGACCTGAAGCTCGACAAGAAGAGCTATCTCCCCGGCGACACGGTCAGCCTCTACACGACAACCAACCGAGGTTTCAAGCCGATTCTCGTTACCGTCGAGGGCGAAGACCTTTGGGAGTACCGTGTCATTCCGCCCTCGGGAACCCGACCCTACCGGGTCGATAAGCCGGAGCCGCCGAAGGTGGTCTCCACGACGCTGACCTTCAAGACTGACCTGAAGCAAGTGCCGAACATTATGTTCCGGGCCGTGAGTTGGGTTGATGGTCAAGGAATCGAGGATGAGCAGGCGGTTTATCTCTACGACAAGAACCGCAAGCTGAATGTCGTTGTGACCCCTGACAAGAAAGAATACGAACCCGGCGACAAGGCAATCTACAAGGTCAAAACCACGGGCGGATCGGGCGAGCCTGTGTCCGCTGAAGTCGCGCTTGGCGTCGTCGACGAAGCCATCTTCGCGATCATGCCCGACACCACCCCCGACCTCTTCCGCGCTTATTGGGGTCGCCGCGAGAATAAGGTGATGGAAGACCAATCATGCCCCGAAGAAGTCTCCGGAGGCGCTTATCAGCGCGCCAATGCTGCCGCCAACGTTCCTGTGCGGCAGCGATTCGAAGACACGGCATATTGGAATGCCGTCGTCAAGACGGACGCGAAGGGTGAGGCGACGGTTGAGTTCGAGGTGCCCGGAAACCTGACGAACTGGCGCACGACGGCTCGAGCCGTAACCGGCGACACCCGGGTTGGGATGGTCATCGGAAACGTGCTGGCCACAAGACCGTTTACGCTGCGCTTGGCGTCGCCAAGGCAGATGACGGTCGGCGACCAGATCGACCTCATCGCGACTGTCAACAACCGCACCAAGCAAGCCCAGAAGCTACGCGTCGACCTCAAAGTCGATGGAGCCACGCTGACGAAGTCGCTCTCGGTCGAACCGGGCGTGGAAGGGAAGGCGATCTTCCCGATTACCGCCAAGCAGATTGGACGCATCGCCATCGAAGGACGGCTCTTCACGGATGACGGCACCCCGCTCGATGCTTTGATCGCCAACGTGCCCGTGGTTCCCGACGGCGTCGAGCAGCGCATCGTAACGGCCGGTCAGTTCAATGACACCAAGCAAATCTCGTTCGAAGTTCCCGCCGATCGGATCGCCGGAGCAGGCTCCACGCGGGTGAAGATTTGGGGCGGTCCCGCCACGATGCTGGCCGGCATCCGCACGGAGGCGCTGAAATGGCCGCGCTACGGCGCGGTCCCGACCGCGGTCCAGATTCGCCTCGCCTCACTTGGTGACTTCAACATGTATAGCCGCCAGATGCGGGAAGCTGTCGCTTACCTCAGCCGAATCCAGACTTCGCAAGGTTGGGGCTATTGGGAAGGCGGGCGGGTCAGCCCGTACGTGACGGCACTTGTTCTGGAGTCGCTTGTCGCGGGCCGGGCCGCCGAGGGCAAGGTCGCGGTGCCGCGCATCACGGATCAGTTCGTCGAGCAAGCCAAGCAGATGGCGGACTACCAATACCGCTCGACCAACCTCTGGGAGCAACGCGCCGTGCTCGCGGCCGCGCTGAAAGCGGCTGGCTCTGATAAGGCCGATGGCTATCTCGCTGAAGTCAAAGAGCGGGGAATCAACCTTTCGCCTTACGCTCGCATCCGGCTGGCTCTGGCCCTGAAGGATGACAATCTGCTCGATCCGCTGGTGAAGGACATCAGCAGGGGGACGACTTCCTATTTGCCAGTTGGGACCGGCATTGGCTGGAAGGCGGGGGAGGCGGAGACCAACGCTTGGCTGCTCCGCGCGCTGGCCGTCTTCGGTCGCGACCGCGACCTCCAGGGCGACATCCTGCGCCATTTGTTGGCAAACGATTCGGGATATCGCTCGCCGGAAGAGGATTTGGCGCTCGGCTTGGCTCTCGACGCTTACATTCCAAAGAATGCACGCCCCGTAAGGATCTCGTCGGCGAAGGTGAGCTTCAATGGGAAGGAAACTGACTTGGTGGCGAATCGGGCGGACGGAAGCTACGGCGTCGTTCTCCCGGAGCCGATAACCGGCTCCAACAAGGCGACGCTTTCGATCGCGGGAGACGGCGAGGTGTTCTACCAAGTCGACGCCCGAATCTATCGGCCCTTGAAGGACGAGAGCCAGCGCGGCGTCCGCGTCTTCCGTCGCTTCGAAGTCAAGAATGTAAACGGAGTCTGGGAAGAGCTCAATCGCGACGTTCGCCCCAACGAGCCCGTTCGGGTCACCGCGCTGGTGTGGGGTGACAGCCTTGAGGATCCGATGCGCTTGATCGAGCCCATCCCGGCTGGTTTCGAGTTCCTCGAGGACGATTGGACGAACGGCGGAGCCTACTCGGAAGTGCGCGACGGCTCGATCACGCACTATCTGGATGCCCAGGGATTGCCGCTCACCGTTCGCTACTACATTCGGGCCGAGACGGACGGCAAACTGATCGTTTCGCCCGCCATTGCGGACATTTTGCGACGTCCGGACAGTCGCGGCCAAAGCCGCCGCGAGGAGGTCAGAGTTGTTGCCGGCCCTCCTCCTCGCTAGCCTGATCCAGACTCACGCTCCGGTGGCGGGAGATGCTTTAGAGCCGTTTACTTTGACCCGCGAGTCAGGGGCGACCTACCGGTTCGAATCGGGCCGGACGACCGTGATCACGGTCTGGGCGTATTGGTGCGACACCTGGAAGCAGCAGGACGAGCGGATGGCGGCGGCGAAGAAGGGCGCGAGTGGCTTGCCCGTCGACTTTCTCGCCGTGAGCATCGACGGCCGGTGGACCGATCTAGCGAAGCCTCCGACGTGGGGCGTTCGGCTGAACGACAAGGGCGGCGAATGGTCGCGGGCTCTTCGTATTGAACGGGTGCCGTACACCGTGGTTGTGGCCCCGGATGGGACGGTCCGGTGGGCGAAAGACGGGGTGGTTCGCTCGGAAGATGTTCTGCGGGCAGTCCGCGGCCAGGGTCGTTCCGCGGGCACCGCTTACTTGACCTTCGACGATTTTCCCTCGGGCAAAGCTGCCGATTATGATCTCCTGGACACCCTCCGGGCAAACGACGTGCGAGCTTCCTTTTTCTGCATTGGTGATAACGTCCAACGGTATCCGAAGATCGCCAAGCGCGCAGTGGCCGATGGCAATCGCCTCGAGATCCACGGCCTGCATCACACCGGCGACGCCGATCCCGCGCGTTGCGCGGAACTGATTCAGAAGATTGCGGGCGTGCGGCCCACATGGGTTCGACTGCCCGGCAAGAGCGCGATTACGCCCTTGGGCGGAAAGGGGACTTTCAAGGGCCAAGTGATCAATCCCTATGACTACCGACGGCCCGGAAAAGCGGAGCTGCTGCGCCGCATTTTGAATGCGCTGGGGGACGGGAGCGTGATCCAGCTTCATGCCGGGGTGGAAGAGACCGTCGAGGCTTTGCCGGATTTGATCCGGGAAGCTGGGAAGCGGCAATTGAAACTTGCGCCGCTGAAGTGAGGCTCGCAGGGGCCCAATAGAATGGTGGGCCGCGCGGGCACTTGGAGCGCGGAGCTTCCGCTCCGGAAAGCTTACAGCCCACAAACTTTCAGCAAATCCGACCGATCCGGCGCCTGCGCACTTCCATATCCGTTAGCATGCAGGCTGATCTTTCTCAAGATCGTCCGAGCCCGAACCTCCACCGGTAGGTTCTCAAAAGAAGCATCGAAAAGCTTTTCGCCCTCCGCAACGAATCGTCCCGCCGTTACGCGATCATAGGATCGAATCTCGTCCTTTGCGGGACGATAGACGGTGGGATCGAGCAGCTTTGCCCCAAGTAAATCTTGGACGGTGGAAGCACCAAAGTCGAAGTAGACCGGCTTTTTCGCCTCGCGCCAAGAAGATTTCAGGCTCTTCCACTTAAAGGAGAAGACGCCCTCGCTCATCTGCCGCATTAGGAAGAACCGCTCCGCGAAGGGGGCGGCGTTGACGACCCAGATCATCCGCCCATAGTGCCGCTCTCGCTCGGCAATCATTGCTGGCGATATCTTCGAATTTTGGAGTTCGATCACGAGCCCGTTGTGGCGGATGTCGGCTCGATGTTCACCGATCGGCACCTCAACGCGTTCCAGCGGGAAAAGGGCCTTCCATTCGCGGTGCCACTCCGTCTCCGGCTCAAACCACGGATCGCAGTCCAGGCGAGCGAGATGCGCCCAGTGATGAACCTTGATCTGACCGCATTTGGCAATTACGGGCTCAGTGCAGATCGGGCATACGCCCTTGGCTCCCTTCGAAGGAAGTACGCGCCGTGACTCGGAATCAACGGCAAACTGCATGCGTCGAGATTACCGCCGGCTGAAATCTGAAAACCAGTAAGTTGAGCATCCTGGTTCTCGCCACCCGCCTTCGGGTGGCGAAGCTGACCAGCCGCCGCCTACGCGAGCCCCAAGTCAGGACTCATTTGGAAAACCGGTCGGCACCGCCACCCGAGGGCGGGATGGCGGGAACAATCTATGGCCGCTCCAAACTGAACTTTTACTTACCGATCCCGCGTATCCGCGACTTTCTCGCGGATCGACGCTTGCGCGGCCGCCAATCGTGCGATCGGCACGCGGTAAGGCGAACAGCTTACGTAGTCGAGGCCGATCTTGTGGCAGAACGCAACCGAGCGCGGCTCGCCGCCGTGCTCGCCGCAGATGCCGAGCTTTAGGTTCGGTTTGACCGACTTGCCCTTCTGAACCGCAATCTCCATCAGCACGCCGACGCCACTCTGATCGATCGATCCTTCCGGGCGACCCGTTCGAATCGATCGA
>JBKJIP010000044.1:0-3518 GCA_046598515.1 Fimbriimonadaceae bacterium
CTCGCGGACAATCTCAGCCGAGGCGGCATCAAGACCGAAACCGGATACGGCAAAGTCGATCTTAAAGGCGAGTCGCTCTGGAAGAATGCAGTACAGATCGCCGGCGAAGGCTACTGGCTCACGCTCGATCTCGCCCAGCCTCAGGGAGTTCTCGCCCGTGCGCTGTGCTCGACCGAGAGCGGCTTCGAAGAAGAGTTCATCAAAGAGCAACTTCGCCGAAAGGAAGAGGATGAGGGCTCCGAGTTTTACGATATGACGGGCTGGAGTCTCCCCCTCCTGCACGACGTCGCCGCATGGTGGGTCAAAGAGGCGCCGAAACCGACCACCATGGCTGCGCCCAAGGGCTCGACGAGAATGGGCGAAATCGGGTACGCCATCGCTCCCGGCGAGAGTGGCGCGATGCTCGCGTTCAAACTCCTCGCCAAAGGTGTCCGCATCTCCTTCTCGGATCGAGAAATGTCTCTTGCCGGACGAACCTACAAGCCCGGCACCTTTCTCATCCTAAAGGGACGCCAAGATGAAGGATTCGAAAAGATCGTCGAGGCAATCGACACCGAAGGACTCTGCCAACCGCTGCCCACGGGCTACCCCGATGCCACTCGCTATGGCCCCGGCTCGGAAGGCGTGAACCGGCTCCGAAAGGCGAGCGTGGCCGTCCTCTTCGGAGACGAGCAGAACCCGACCCCGTTCGGCTCCATGTGGTTCGTCATGGAGAAACAGTTCGGAATCCCCTTCGTGCCCGTCACGCGAGGCGGTCTGCGAAACCGACTCGACCGCTTCAGCGTGATCATCGCGCCGAGCGGCCGCATTGAAATGACCGATGCCTTGAAAGCTTGGGTCAATGAAGGCGGCTGCCTCATCCTCGCGGGTGGGTCGCCCAGCACCGGTAGCTTCATCGATCTAAAAGGCAAGAGCATCGTCGGGATCCCCGGCGGAGTCGTCAAAGCGAAAATCAACCCGAAGAGTTGGCTGACCTACGGCAGCGAAGACGACACGATCGCCGTCCCCGTCGACGGTACTTCGTTCTTCGAAGCGAATGACGACACTTCGATCCGAGTGGTCGACTCACCGGGCAACATGCTCCACGGATGGGCATGGCCCGAGGAAACCGAAAAGGGTCTCGCCGGGACGGCCTTCGCCCATGCAGCACCCGCCGGAAACGGAAACGTCGTCTGGTTTGCGAATGATCCGACCGACCGCGCCATGTGGCCCGGCTTAAACCTGTTGCTCATCAACGCGATGGTTTATGGTCCGCGGAGCTAATCTCGTCGAGAATCGCGCGGCATCCGGCTTCGATCTGGTGATACATCTGGTCGAAGCCGTCCGGCCCGCCGTAGTAGGGATCGCCGATTCCCCCCGGCGCAAAGAGCCGGATCTTCTCCTTTCGGGCTCCCGGCCAGGCTTGCATGTCCCGCATGTTTTGCTCGTCCATGGCGACGAGCAAATCGAACTCTTCGAAATCTTCGCGGGTTAGCCGGCGCGCGGTTCCAGGGCAGTCGATGTCGTGCTTACGCAGTGTTTCGATCGTGCGTGGATCCGCACCTTCCCCCGCATGCCAGCCGCCCGTGCCCGCGCTGTTAACCTCGATAGAAAGCCCATGTTCAAGGATCATATGGCGCAAAACCGATTCGGCCATCGGGCTGCGGCAAATGTTTCCGAGGCAAACGAAAAGGACTTTCATGGCTGAAGTTTGTCTTATGCCAGGACTGGTCGGCACGTCACCAAATCCCAGAGGGCGGCGGATGCATCGTGCCGCCGGGGTCCCAACTCCAACTTTAAAGCGCGGTCAAGCCCGCGCACTCCGAAAACTGACCGTTTGTGCGATAAGATAATGCTCCATGAAGGTTGCCGTGATTGGAGGAGGGCCGGGCGGAAGCACGGTCGGGAGCATCATCAAGCGATATCGACCGTCAATCGAGGTCGAGATTTTCGAGCGCGAGAAATTCCCTCGCGACCATATCGGGGAGAGCTTGCTGCCGATCGTGTCCGAGGTTCTCTTCGAAATTGGGGCATGGGACAAGATTGAGCGGGCCGAGTTTCCCGTTAAGATCGGGGCAACTTACCGCTGGGGTAAGACCGACGACCTGTGGGACTTTGAGTTTCTGCCCGGCGAAGACTTTCAGGACGAGGCCCGTCCCTCCAAGTTCGCGGGTCAGCGATCGAAGACCGCCTTCCAAGTCGATCGCAGCATTTACGACAAGATTCTTCTCGACCATGCCGCAGAGCTTGGCTGCAAGGTTCGTGAAGAGACCAAGGTCGCCGAAGTCCTGAAAGAAGGCGACCGTGTCACCGGTCTCCGCCTTGAAACCGGCGAGATTGTGACCGCGGATTACTATCTCGACTGTTCGGGCCATGTCGGTCTGCTGCGGCGGGCGATGGGGGTCGAGGTCGATCAGAAGACCACCTTGCAAAATGTGGCTTTTTGGGATTACTGGCAAAACGCCGAATGGGCGGTTCGCATCGGAGTGGGCGGGACGCGAATCCAGATCATGTCCGTCGGCTACGGATGGATGTGGTTCATCCCCCTCGGCCCCACCCGCACCAGTATCGGCCTCGTCATGCCAGCCGACTACTACAAGAAGGCTGGCCGACGACCCGAAGACCTCTATATGGAAGCGGTCACTAACGATTCGCGCATCGGTCCCCTCATCGCAAAAGCCGAGCGAGAACACAAGTTCACGACGACCAAAGATTGGTCGTTCCTCTCCTCTCGCCTTTACGGGGAGAACTGGTACCTCTGCGGCGAGAGCGCCGGTTTCGCCGATCCCATCCTTTCCGCCGGCCTCACGCTCACCCACACGGGAGCCCGGCAGCTCGCCTATGTCCTCATGGCGATCGACAAGAACCCTGTAGACAAAGCTTGGCTCGACGAATTTTACGACGAGACTCAGAAGAAGCGGATTTCGCAGCATATTCAGTTCGCCGACTTTTGGTACAGCGCGAACGCCCACTTCACCGAGTTGGTGGACTTCACCGCCAAGATCGCGTCCGACGCGGGCTTCGAACTCGATGCGAATAAGGCCTGGCAAAGGCTTGGTACGGGCGGGTTCTCCAATGACACGCTAGAGGCCCCTTCCTTCGTGGACAGTTCGATCGGCTCGCTCAAGCAAATCGCGCAGCGTTTTACCGGAACCAAGGCGGACTGGGAGATTGGTAAGAACAACGTCTTCAAGCTCGATCTCGAAGGTGCCGAACCCGATATGGCCCCGCTCATGCACGAAGGCAAAATCGTACGCGTGAAATGTTGGCGTCGGCAAGGTCATATCCTGCCTCAGGTCGGCATGTTCCAGATCGTTTGCGACGTTCTGAAGACGGAACACCGCATCCAGGAAATCGGGCGAGCCTTTCAGCGAAGATTTGCTACGAGCGCGGAACCAGGGGCGATGCTCGGCATGGCGGCGAAGACGATGGAATCCATGGTCGCCGAAGGCTGGATCAAAGCCTCCTTCAACCCCAAGTATCCACTCGTGCCCTTTGAGACTCCGGAGGAGACGGATGGTATCCGCACGAACCGTGAC
>JBKJIP010000377.1:0-4443 GCA_046598515.1 Fimbriimonadaceae bacterium
CGTGTGGCGAAATAGTTGAAAAATGAGCCGCCGTTCTCCATGAGCCAGGTGCCAAATGTTTTTGAAAGCAGTTCGCCCTGATAGGGCATCACGAACATCAGAACATAGTGGAGCCCGGCATCGATCACGGTAGACGAGCCGCCCACGATGCAGAACTTGACGAACTGGCGGACAGTTGGATTCTTGAGCAGTTCGAATGCGGCCGCGCCCCCTACGGGCATATCATCAGGAAGAACGATGATCGCCTGATGGATGCGGCTGCGGATAATCCGCTCGCCGAAGCGGTTGAGTTTTGTGCCGATGAACTCGGTTGGCGCCATCTGGCGAACCAAGATCGCGTCGATTCCGCTTCGATTCGCGCCGAGGACGTCCGTGAACATCTGGTCGCCGACCATGATGGCGTCCTCCGCCTCTATGTTGAACTTCTTCAGCGCGACTAAGAACATCTGGCGCGATGGCTTGAATCTGCCGAGCAGATACTCGAGGTCCATCGCCTTCGCGAGACGGTCCAGGCGTTCCGGGTTGCGGGTGTTGCTGAGGATGCAGAGTTGGAATCCGAGCGCCTTGGCGTCCTCGACCCACTTGTGCGTAGTCTCCGGAATCTCTTCGCTGCGCCATTCGAGCAGGGTGTTATCGACATCGAGGAGCAGCAGACGCTTGCCCGCGTTGTAGAGGTCCACAAGGTCGACTTGGAGAATGGACTCGACGCTTTGGACCGGGCAAAAATGACGCAGCATGCGCGGCGCCCTTTCCCGATCAAAATTGCCTGTCCTAAAGCCGTCCAAAGCTCGCAGAGTTTACACCTCGGGGGTATCAACGCGGATTACGGTCGATTCGAGCCTGTCCCTACCCAAAGAAATTGCATGGACTGCCGGGATGCATCGTGCCCGGCGTCGCAAAGGAAAATGCAAGGTATATCACCGGCCAACAAAAGGGAGTGCAAGGATGCAACGTGCCTTGCAGCGCGCAGGCCATAGCCCGGTCGGTGCACGTGTCGCGGGACGGGCTCCGCGACCCACATGGGTCTAGCCATCTGCCCACATGCGACGCCGGGCACGATCCATCCCGGCGCTCCATGGAATTTAAGGCTACTTGACTAGCTTGCAGATCAACGTCGTCTTCAGCTTCCTATCCGTTTTCGTCTTCGTCCCCCGCTCGGTGACGACCGAGGCGGCGTCGGCTACGATCTTGCTTGAAACGACTCGGCCCTGAACGGTGTCGAACTCGATCGTGCCTGCGCCGGTCACATCGGTTTTGACGTCAAACTTCGCGTCCTTCTCTTCCTCGGTCTTGTTGTGGACCTCGTCCTCGACGAACGCGTAACTTTGCTTCATCTTCACCGCGAAATGGATTGTTGAGCCCTCGAACTTCGGCGTCACTTCATACTCCACGTCGCTGTCACCGAAGGGCTTCTTGTAGGTGAACGGCTTGCCGTCGGCCATGTCGGCCGGAAACTGAATCGGCATGTAGCTGATCTCGGGAATGCGCTTCACATCAAGGCCGGGGAGCCGAACCGGGAGTTTGAGGTCGGGGGCATCGTTCTCTTTGATCTCCCCAAGCTCAGTAGCCGCGATCGTGTTCTTCGGGAAGAACTGACGCAGGTTGTCGACCGTGAATGGCATCTTCTCACCGTCGAGCCGGATTTCGGCATCGGTCAGATCGGCGGCGAGGCGGAGTCGAGTCAGTTTGGGCTCTAACCCCGTCACGGCCATTTTAAGGGCAACGTCTATCTTGCCGTCGATTCCTCCCAGCACGGGCACATAGCCGTCGAACTGGACATCGAGCGAATAGTTGACCGTCTTATCCACCGGAAACTGGTAGATGGCGGCCGCGACAAGAAGGGCGAGCATATGGTTAGTGTACGTCTCCCGCGTAGCGATCCGCTCCTTTCACGCGTCCTATAGTTATGTTGCTTTCCCCTTTAGCGCTCAGCATTGCGCTTGCCCAATCCTCGTCCGCCCCCGAGTTGACGATTTACAACGGCGGATTTGGGTTTGTCAAGGAAATTCGGACGTTGAACCTGCGCCAAGGTCTCCAAGAGGTCGCCATCGAGGATGTCGCGGCCAGTATCGAGGCCAATTCCGTCGGAATCCGTAGCCTCACCGATCCCAATTCTTTCGCCGTCCTGGAGCAGAACTATCAGTTCGACCTCATCAACACGATGGCCATCCTCAATAAGGCGGTGGGAAGCGTGATCAAGCTCCACCGGATCCTGCCAAATGGCGGCAAGGAAACCTTGGAAGGCGTTTTGATGAGCTCGCCCACCGCCATGGTCAACACCGGCGATGGTGCGCAGATGACCTGGAACGGCATGGTCCTGAAGACCGCCGATGGCCGCATCTTCCTGAATCCGAGCGGCGAAATCGAGGTGCCAACCATTCCGGAAGGCATGATCAGCAAGCCGACGCTCCTTTGGATGATCCAGTCCGGTGCGGCGAAAACCCACGACGTCGAGCTCAGCTATCTAACCCAGGGCATGAACTGGCAGAGCGACTATGTCATGACTCTCGACGGGACCGGCAAGGCCGACTTCCGCGGTTGGGTGACGCTCACGAACAACTCCGGCAAGACGTTCAAAGACGCTCGTCTGAAGCTGATCGCCGGCGATGTCCAACGGGCTCCCCAGCCCAGGACCGGCGGTTTCGGCGGGGGCCGAGGTGGGGCCATGGAAATGAAGGCGGCAGATTCTTTTAGTGAGGAGTCGCTCTTCGAGTATCACCTCTACACGCTTCAGCGCCCCGCATCCGTGCGGAACAAGGAGCAAAAACAGGTGTCGCTCTTGGAGACGACCGGTGTTCCTTACGAGAAGAAGCTGATCGTCGATTCGATGCTGAATTTCGGCATGTACTATCCGGGCGAAGGCGAGATCGGAACGGGCGATATCAAGCCGGTCGTGAAGGTCGAGTTTGTCAACAAGAAGGAAAACGGCCTCGGCATGCCGCTTCCGAAGGGACGCGTAAAGGTCTATCAGCGCGACAAGGCCGGCTCGGTCCAGATGGTCGGCGAAGACAATATCGATCACACCCCGAAGGATGAGCGCATATCTCTGACCGTCGGCCGGTCGTTCGACGTTCGCGCCTCGCGCAAGCGCACCAACTTCCGCCGAATCAGCGATCGGGCGTTCGAAGAGACCTTTGAAATCGAAGTCCGTAACCGCAAGGAAGTGGCGGAGAGGGTCTATGTCTACGAGCGCCACTACGCCGAGTGGGAGATTCCGAAGACGAGCATGGCTTGGAACAAACTCGATTCGCAGACGATGGAGTATGTCGTCGACCTGAAGGCGAACGAAACGAAGACGATCACCTACACCATCATCACGCGCTGGTAATCTGCCCCCCCTCTCCGTGAATGTTCGTGTCACGGGGAGGGGGAACCGGCAGCCCGAGACGTTATCCGGGCTGAGCCAGGCCATCGAAGGGTTGTCCCTAGGTAAAATCCGCTCTGGAAATGCCGACGAAAACCGTCCCCAAGCCTTCTCTCATCTTCGAAAAATCTCGACCCGGACGCATCGGATGCAACGCGCCCACCGCGGATACCCCCGAGGTCGATCTGAAGGCGGTTCTCGGCGAGCTACGCGAGGAGCTGCACCTTCCCGAGATTGCCGAGCTGGACATGCTGCGGCATTTCACCAATCTGAGCCACATCAACTACGGCATCGAGACCGGCTTCTATCCGCTGGGCTCATGCACGATGAAATACAACCCGAAGATCAACGAGAAGACGGCCGGCCTTCCCGGCTTCGCCGCGACCCACCCGATGCAGCCCTCGGAGACGGTTCCCGGCAACCTCGAAATCCTTTGCCGCGTGCAGGAAATCTTGATCCAGATCACCGGCTTCGACGAGATCTGCCTCCAGCCTGTGGCTGGCGCGCACGGCGAAATGACCTGCCTCATGCTCATCCGCGCCTATCACGAGTCGCGCGGCGAAAGCGAAAAGCGGCGATTCATTCTGGTCCCCGACTCTGCCCACGGCACCAACCCCGCCTCCGCCGCCCGCTGTGGCTATCAGGTCAAGGGCGTGCCCACCGATGCTGACGGCAATACCGACCTCGCGGCTTTGGCCAAAGTGCTGGACGATACCGTGGCCGGCATCATGCTCACGAACCCTTCCACTTTGGGGCTTTTCGAGCCAAACATCGAGAAGATCTGCGAGATGGTCCACGCGGTCGGCGGTCAAGTCTTTTGCGACGGCGCGAACATGAACGCGATGGTTGGCACGACAAGACCGGGCGATCACGGCTTCGACTGCATGCACTTGAACCTGCACAAAACCTTCTCGACGCCTCACGGCGGCGGCGGCCCCGGCTGCGGCGCCATCGGTTTGAAGAGTCATCTGGAGCCATTCTTGCCGAAGCCGGTGGTTCGGCGCTCCCCCTCGCCCCAGGGCGGGGAGAGGGGGCCGGGGGGTGAGGGGCCGAGCCTGGAATCAGGACACCCTTCCGCC
>JBKJIP010000436.1:0-17040 GCA_046598515.1 Fimbriimonadaceae bacterium
ACCGAGCAAGCCCGCGCCATCGCGATGATGGTTTCGCGGAGCACGACCGGCTTGACGCCGGACAACGTTCTCGTTCTGGACGACTCCGGTCGGGCCCTCTACGACGGTTCCAACAACTCGACGACCACCACCCAGGCAAATGAGCGCGTGGCCAGCGAGACCGCCGAGTCTCAGCGACGAGAAAGAGATTTGCAGTCTATGTTCGACGCCACCTTTGGCCGAGGCGCGACGATGGTGAAGGTCAACCTTTCGATGGATTTCGACAAGGAGACTCAGCACTCGACGAAGGTCGCCCCGAAAGATAAGCCCCTCGTGCAGGAATCGGCCACGGAGAACCTAGGCAATAACAACGCCAACTCCACCGGCCCCGCTGGACAAACAACAAACACTCCCGGCAACCAGACCCTCGTAGCAAACAACTCCAATCGGAACAACTACAACCAAGACAAGAAGTACACCGAGTTTCCCGCTGATCGCGTCGAAACTCAAACCGAAAAGGCGATTGGCGGTATCTCCGCGATGTCCATCTCGGTCATGGTGAACTCGGACAAGATTCAGAATCCCGCTCCGGTCCAAGAGTTTTTGAACAACTATGTCAAGGCGAACCCGGGGGCGACCGCTTCGGTCACCACGGCGAAGTTCGACACGACCGCCGCGACGGAAGCTCAGCAGACGGCGGTGGCGACGCAAACGCAAGACCGCCTGCAACAGCTTTTCTCCTTCCTTCCGATTCTCGCTCTGATCGTCGTTGGCGGCCTCGTCGCCCGGTCGGTCACGAAGGCCGCTCGCGCTCAGAACCTGGCGATGTCCGCCTTGCCCCCGCCGAGCACGGGTCCTGCTCCCCAGCCAATCGATCAACTGCGGCAGCTCGCGACTGAGAGGCCGGAAGCGATCGCGGCGATGATGCGCAACTGGATGGCGGAGGACGGACGATAATGCGACACGAAACATTAAGCGCGAAACAGAAGGCGGCCGTGATGCTGATGGCGCTCGGCCCCGAAGCCTCCGCCGAAGTCATTCGGCATCTAGATGAGGACGAAGTCGAGGCTTTGACTCTCGAAGTCGCCCAGCTCGACCTAGTTCAGGATAGCCAGCGGGACGCGGCCATCGCGGAGTTCTGTCGGCAGGCGAACGCTCAGCCGATGCACCGCGGCGGCATGGGTTCGGCCCGCACCGTTCTGACCAAAGCCTTCGGCACCGCCCGAGCGGATGATGTCGTTCAAAGGGTCACGACGACCATCGAGGACGAGCCGTTCGGATTCCTTCGCAAGTCCGATCCTTCTCGGGTTGCTTCCGCATTGAAGGAAGAGAATCCGCAGGCGATCGCGCTTGCTCTTTCCCAGATGCCGGTGCAAGCCGCAGCAGCGATTCTATCCCACTTCGACCCGGATTTCCGGGTGGATGTCGCGACTCGCATTGCTACGCTGGAGTCGGTGACTCCGGAGACTTTGAAGGCGGTCGAGGACCATTTTGAGTGCGAGTTCGGCGCACTGCTGCAGCGCGAGTCGATTCAAGCGGGTGGTCCGCAACGGCTTGTCGAACTCCTTAGCCGAGTCGATCTCGCTACGGAGCGGATGATTGTCGAGGCACTTGAGGGGCAGAAGCCGGAACTCGCCGAACAGGTGAAGAGCATGCTCTTCACGTTCGACGACATCGTCCAACTCGACGACCGAGCCGTCCAAGCGGTAGTCAAGGAAATCGACATTCGAGAGCTGGCAACAGCGCTTAAGGGAACGAAGGCGATCGTCCAGGACAAGATTTTCCACTGCATGTCCGAACGCGCGGTCACGATGATCAAAGAGGACATGGAGTTCATGGGCCCAACCCGGCTCAAGACCATCGAGGAAGCCCAGAAGCGAATTGTCGGCATCATTCGCCGACTCGAAGAAGTCGGCGAGATTCAGCTCGGTCGGGGCGGGGAGGATGTGGTTGTCTAACCTTCAAACATTCGCTTCGCGGCTGCAGGTCGTGTACGGCACTGATCCCGTCGTGCCCGCCTTGCCCGATTTCGAGCAGGGGTACGAGGAAGGCCGAGAAGAGGGTCTTCAGACCGTTCTCGCCGAGGCATATGCGGAGCAAGAGCGCCAGGCGCAGCTCTTTAGCGACGCCGTCGTGAGCCTTTCCGAAGAGTGCCGCACTCAGCACGCGGAGTGGCTGAAATCCTTGGAGCCGGCGCTGGCGGGTCTGTCGACGGCGATTGCCGCGAAGATCGTTGGCGCGGAGATCAAGACCGATCCCTCGCTCATTAACGCTTGGGTCGACCAGGCCTTGAAAGAAGTGATGCAGTCATCGGCGGTTCGGATTCGCGTTAACGCGCCAACGATGCCGGAAGTGCATTCCGCGGAGCACACCATCGAGCTCGTTCGCGATTCCGCGATGCCGATGGGCTGTGTGATCGAGACGGAAGCGGGCATGATCGACGCTCGCGTCGATTCGATGTTGGCTGAGGCCCTTACCGCTCTAAGGGAGGCGGCATGAGCGTTGTTGGTGGGTTTGAGGGAAGGCGCGGGACGGGCATCCGCGCCCCACATGGGGAATTGGCCAGGGCATTCGATGTAATCGAACGGACGCCGCTTATTCGAACCTACGGGCGAGTGGCTCAGGTGGTTGGGCTGGTCGTGGAGTCGGACGGGCCACACTCCCGAATCGGCGACCTTTGCGTGATCGAAGGGCCGGACGGAGAGCGGATCGATGCGGAAGTTGTCGGTTTCAAGGGCAGCCGCGTTCTCCTGATGCCTTTGAGCGACCTTAGCGGTATCCGAGCCGGTTGTCTCGTGCGGAGCACGGGGCATTGTTTGCGTGTCGAGGTTGGGCCTCACCTTTTGGGTTCGGTCGTCGATGGTTTGGGTAGGCCAATGACCCTTGGGAGTGCCTCGGTGGAGCAGGCCGGGGTACGTTGCCACCCCGGCCTGCAGAAGACTTATTATCCGATCTATTCGACGCCTCCCAATCCCCTCACTCGGGATTTGATCGAGAATCCTATGCCGACGGGCGTTCGTGCCATCGACGGGCTTCTCACTCTTGCGGAAGGGCAGCGCGTGGGCATCTTCTCAGGGAGCGGTGTGGGCAAATCTACGCTTTTAGGCATGATCGCCCGCACAAGTCAAGCCGATGTCAATGTGATCGCCCTTGTCGGTGAGCGTGGCCGTGAGGTGCGCGAGTTTATCGAGCATGATCTCGGGCCCGAGGGCCTTGCTAAGAGTGTCGTCATCGTAGCCACCAGCGATCAACCGGCCCTGGTTCGCATCAAAGCGGCCCTCGTGGCGACCGCGATCGCGGAGTATTACCGGGATCAGGGTCAGCGGGTGATGCTGATGATGGACTCGGTTACGCGGTTCTGTACCGCGCAGAGAGAAGTTGGTCTTGCCATCGGCGAGCCGCCGAGCACGAAGGGCTTCACCCCGAGCGTGTTTGCGATGCTCCCCAAGCTGATGGAGCGGGCGGGCACGAGTGACAAGGGATCGATTACAGGGCTGTACACAGTCTTGGTCGAGGGCGACGACACGAGCGAACCCGTTGCCGATGCCGCGCGATCGATCTTGGACGGACACATCGTTCTGAGTCGAGACTTGGCGAATCGCAGTCACTTCCCGGCCATCGATGTGCTCCAAAGTTTGAGCCGGACGATGCCTCTCGTCACGAGCGACGAGCACCGAAAGGACGCTTCCCGACTGCGCGAGCTGGTTTCCGCTTACCGCCACTCGGAAGATTTGATTTCTATTGGCGCCTATAAAGAGGGCGCGAAACCGATCGTCGACCAGGCTATCGCCCGGATCGACGGCATCAACCACTTTCTACAACAGGACAAAAAGGAAGCTGACTACGCCGCCGGCGAGCGACTTCGACAAGTGATCTCATGACGATGAAACGATTTGATTTTCGACTCCAGAATCTGCTGGAATACCGCCTTCTCACCGAGCAATGGGCCAAAGAGGCCTATCTCGATGCCCGGTCTAAGCGGCTCGAAGCTGAAATGATCCAACTGGGTCTGCGCCGCCAGCGGGACGAGCTCTTGGAGACTCCGGTCTCCGATATTGAGGACTTGCAGACACTCGATCTGCGCCTCAAGCTCATCGAAGACCAAGAGATGCAGCAGAAGCTGGTTATCCAAGTCTTGACCAACGACGAGGGAATCTGCTTTGAGCAATGGCACCAGCGACGGAACGATGTCGACGTTGTGACCAAGTTGCGCGATAAAGCCTTCGAAGAGTGGAAGGTGGGTATGGACCGCGCCGAGCAGAACTCGCTCGATGAATGGTCCGTCCAGCGGAGGCGAGCAGCGTGAATCGCTTAACTCTGCTTGGTCCGGAAAGGGCGATGCAGCGGGCCGAAGAACTGCGCCAGAAGATCGCGGCGCTGAATGGCGAGCCCAAGTTCCAGTTGCCCTCAGTGCAAACGACGGGCAGCAGCCCAATACCGCTCACCGGCTCGATAGGCGGCGCGAGCCCGAATGGATTCCAACCAATGAATCCTTTCGCCGACTCCGCGCTCAGCAGCACGGCTTCACCCGCCCTGAAGCAACTTATTGCGCAAGCGGCTAGAGAGGCCGGAGTCGACGAGACTCTGTTCGATGCTTTGGTGGCGACAGAATCGAACTACGATCCCAAAGCCCGCTCGCGAGCGGGAGCGATGGGGCTCGCCCAGCTTATGCCCGGCACGGCGGCGGGACTAGGGGTCACCGATCCATTCGATCCCGCTCAGAATCTACGCGGCGGAGCGAAGTATCTGGCTCAGATGCTGGAGAAGTTTGGCGATGCGAGACTGGCGCTGGCGGCTTACAATGCCGGTCCCAATCGCGTTATCCAGGCGGGCAACCAGGTGCCGAACATCCCGGAGACACAGCGGTACGTCGAGAAAATCATGTCCTTGATGGAGGCTAAACGGCGATGATGGCTGAAGCCCAACCGCGCCGGAATAGCAACACGATGACGTGGATCGCCGCGTTTTTCGGCCTCGGCATCGTGGTCAGCGCCGCGTTCTTGACCGGCTTTCTTGGGGGCGACACGCCGTCCAAGCCGAAGCCGAAACCCGATACCGCCGCATCTAAGATTTCTCAGCCGTTATCTTCCGGCTATACGGCTCCGGTCCCATCCACGTATGATCCCGCAGTGGGTGATGCCACGCTCGCCAAGCTCTGGAGCAACCTCGAACCTGAAAAGCTGGCGGAAATCACGAAGACTTGGAAGCCGCTCGAATTGGCCCAAGTGGTCGTGAAAATGAAGGTTGATAAGCAGAGCGAGCTTCTCGCTTCTCTGCCCGCCGAACGGGCTAGTGCGCTCAGCCGAGAGATCCATCGATTGTCGAGCAACCAGTAGGTTCCGCTCTGCGGCAAAATATGGGCCGTGGGTCAACTGAAGATTAGAGGCGTTTGGGGCGGAACGGGCGAAGTGGGAGCTTCGCGAGAGGGCGTCGAAAGGTATTTGGATCGCCTCGCGGCGGCAGGAATCAACGCCGTCTTTCTCGGCGTCAAAGAGGGTGACGGTCGCATATGCTGGCCCAGCGAGAGATTTCCCGAATGTGTGAAGCCGGAGTACAAGGACTTCGATCTGCCGGCCGTATTTCTCGAGGAGTGCAACAAGCGGGGCATCGAGTTCCACGCATGGTTCATCGACTATTACGAAGGCGAGAATTCGCCGGCCTACCAACAGCATCCGGAGTGGGCGGTGCTCAACAACGAGGGCCGACCGACTGCGGACGAGACGCTTCGCGGTCGCCGTTACGATGCAATCTGGATGTGCCCGGCTCGTCGCCCTGGCTATACCGATCAGTGGCTTGTTCCTATGTACGAAGAGTTCGCCTCCAGATATGAAGTGACGAGCATTCACCACGACTACATCCGCTACCCGGGGGATCTTGCCCCGGATCAATATTGTTTCTGTGACTACTGCATCGAGGACATGCCGCGATGGGCGGGCTTCACCAATGAGTCGCATCCCGACGAACCGTTCTTCCATGAGAAGTACGACCGGCCGTATCTGGAGGCGCATTGGGAGCAGAGCCCGCGGGTTTTGCCGCCGTACTGGGACAAGCTTGACCGGCTGGCCAAGTCGCGATTCTTACTCGACGGTTCGTTCTTCCAGACCGGTCGCCAAGACCTCGACTACTTTTTCTATCGCTATCGAATCCACCAGATTACGGAGTTCGCGCGGCTTTCGCATGAAGCGGTCCAGCGCGCAAATCCGAAGGTGAAGCTTTCGGGGGCGATCTTCAAGAACCCGATCCACAGCGGCCGATTCATCGGGCAGGACTGGCGCGAATTCGCTCGATACATGCCGATCACGGTCCCCATGGATTATCGCGACCACTTCCCGGGCACGTTCGAGCACTATCTGGATTTGCTCGAGGAGACGATCAAGCGACAGCAGATCTGGGCCAAGGAGTTCGAAGCGCTTTATATCGGGATCGCGATCAACTTCCTGTTTCACGAGGAGATTGCCGGTGGTCTGCCCTTCCCGCCGGACAAGTTGCCGCGAGCACTCGAAAGAATTGCGAGCACGGGCGCGGAAGGAGCGGTTCTGTTCTGCAGTTGGGCGTTTGACGAATACGGAGTCTGGGATCAGCTTCCGGGGGCTTGGGCTTAACTCAACCGCCCGCTACGGGCGGGATGAAGACGATTTGATCGCCTTCCTGCACGGAGTCGTCCATCGCGCCGAAAACGCCGTTTACGGCCACGGACACAAGGGACGGCGGGAGGGTGAAACCATGCTGGGCGGCGAGGGATTCGTAGAGGGCGCGGTAGCTCGATGCTTCCGTGGTGATGGTCTCGGAGGACAGTCCGCGCTGGTCGCGGAGAACGGCAAAATACGAAAGTTGAACCTGCATCACATTCCCCACTGAAGCCGAATGGCTTGAAGTTTATCGCCGGGAGCGACCCCGGTCGCTTCGGCGGGCACGCGCAGCAGCGCATTCGCGTGCGCCATGCAACTCGGTTTGTGCGAAGCTCGACCGACCATCGGCTCCAGCATATCTCCCTTCAGGGCTGCGGGCACAAACTCTTCTCGCCCGGCCAGTTTGCTAAGGCCGAGGGTGACGGTGGCTTTGACGGTGTTTAGTTCGAAGGGCAGCCCTTGGATGGCGCGGAGATAGGGGCGCACAAAGAGGCTGTAGCAGACGAGGGCGGAAACCGGATTGCCGGGAAGCCCGAAGACGACGCCGTTCGCATGGCGGCCGAAGAAGAAGGGCTTGCCGGGTTTGATGGCGACCTTCCAGAAAACCTCCTCTACACCCAAATCGGCGAGAACGGGGCGAAGGTGGTCGTGGTCGCCCACGGATACGCCGCCGGATGTGATCAGGACGGGAAGATCGAGCCTAGATTCGATGGCTTTTCGAAGCTTTTTGGGATCGTCCTTCTCATCCTTGGAATCTGGCTCCTCTAGGCCCATGGCCATGATCGCGGCGCGGATCATCTCGCTGTTCGAGTCATAGATCTGACCCGGTTTGAGCTTCTTGCCCAACCACTGGAGTTCGTCGCCGGAAACGAGGAGCCCGACGAGCGGTTTGCGGTAGGCCCTCACTTCGATGATGCCGGCCGAGCAGATGGCGCTCACGGCCCCGGGGGTTAGAAGGGTTCCGCGCTCCAGGATAGTCTCTCCCGCGTGAAGTTCTTCCCCCTGTCGCCGAATGTGAGCTCCAGACTTGACGGGCTCGTCCAGCCTTATCGTTTCTCCGACTCGAGTAACGTCTTCCTGCATCACGACGGCACCGGTGCCTTGTGGCAGTGGGGCGCCGGTAAAGATCCGCGCGCATACGCCCGGTTTCAACTCAAATTCTGGAGCGGCTCCCGCTCGGCTTTCGCCGATCAACTGAAGGTGGGATGATTGCAGGTCGGAAGCGTGAATTGCGTAGCCGTCCACAGCCGAGTTATCAAAAAGCGGCAGATCAACCGGCGACTTCACGTCCTCAGCCAAGACGCGGTTCGGATATTCGTCCATGGCAATGGATTCCACCGGCATGAGCCTGACTTCGGCGCCGACGCGGGCAAAGGCCTCGTCAAACGAAATCAAGAAGCCATCACCGGCAAGGCGTGCTTCAGATACGGGAAGAGCGCGGTCACGGCATCCTTGGCCGCGCCCGGCGAGCCGGGGATAGCGACGATCAGGACCTTGCCCCGCCGTCCCGCCACCAAGCGGCTAAGCATCGCCGTCGGCACTCGATCCCGCGAATAGGCCCGGAGTTGGTCCTCGATCCCGAAGAGCCGCTCTTCTAGCAGCGGGACGATGACGTCGGGAGTGATGTCGCGCGACCCTAACCCGGTTCCGCCCGCCGCGATGACGATAGGGGCGTGCTTTTCGGCATCGAGAATGGCGGCCTCGATGTCGGCCGCTTCATCGGGCACGATTCGGAATGAGGTCACCTGGCCGCCGAAGCCTTCCAGTGCTTCCTGCAGGACCGGACCGGTCAAGTCCTTGTACTCTCCCGCATAAGCCCGATCGGAGACGACGATGATGCCCACTTGGAACACGTCCGGCATCGCGAAGTCCGTTTTGCCGCCGGTTTTCTTGGTGAGGGTGACCGACACGATCTCCATTTCCTCATCGAGAGGTTTTAGGAGATCGTACAGGTTTAGGGCGGCGGCGGCGGCGGCGGTTAGGGCTTCCATCTCGACGCCCGTTTTATAGACGGCTTTCACCTCGACGCGGGAGATGATGTCGTTCCCTTCGATTTCGAACTCGACCCCGACATAGTCCAGGGGCACGGAGTGGCAATAGGGGATGATTTGCGGCGTATTCTTCGCGGCTTGAATCGCGGCCACTCGGGCAACGGGGAATGGATCGCCCTTGGGTGCCTTTCCGGCTTGGACGATCTCGATCACGGAAGCCGGAACGCGGAGCCGGGCCTCGGCGGAGGCAACGCGGAGCGTGTCCACTTTGTGGGAAACATCACGCATGCCGTCCTTAGCCACCGATCTGCACCATCCTTCGGTTTTCGAGTCGGAAGAGTTGTTCCATGGGCGGGTGCTCTTTCCACTTGCTATTCAACTCGGTTCGGATTGCGCCAACGACATCTTCGTCGGTCGCTCCGGCCCGAATCAAGTCGCGGAGACTGCGTTCGCCGTTTGAGAAGAGGCAGACCTTGAGCTGGCCATCCGCAGTGAGACGGAGACGATTGCAATCGCCGCAGAAGCTGTCGGTCATTGAGGTTACGAAGCCGAGAGTGCCTTGGAAGCCGTCGATCGAGAAGTCCTTTCCGACTGCCGTCTTTTCTCCGGGAAGCCGCTTCAGCTCGTATCGCTCGCCGATCTGGGCGAGCATTTGGCGATAGGGATAGACCCGGCCCACGTTCCACTCATTGTCCGGGAAGGGCATGAACTCGATGAAGCGTACGTTGATGGGCCGCTCGCGAGCGAGTTCTACGAAGTCGAGAAGCTCGTCCTCATTGACTCCCGCCATGAGGACGACGTTGACTTTGACGCTCTCGAACTCCGCATCCAAGGCGGCATCGATGCCGGCGAGAACTTTGGAGAGTCCGTCGGAGAGGGTGATCTCCTTGTAGCGGTCAGCTCGGAGTGAATCGAGAGAAATGTTTAAGCCCGTTAGACCGGCATCGCGATACTCCTTTGCCTTGGCGGCGAGGGTCCAGCCATTGGTGGTCATGAGAAGACTCTTGACCCCGTCGATGGCGGACAACCGGCGCATGAGGGCAGGCAGTTCTCGCCGGACGGTCGGTTCGCCGCCGGTCAGGCGAATCTTGTCGACGCCGGCGGCCACGAAGATGCGGGCTAATCGCTCGATCTCTTCGAAGGAAAGCACGTCGGCGCGCTCTAGCCAAGGCAGTCCTTCCGCGGGCATGCAATACCGGCAACGCAGATTGCAGCGATCAGTGACCGATACCCGCAGATAGGAGTGCCGCCGTCCGAAGCGGTCGACAAGGGGTGCATACATCTTCTAAAAGGATTGTACGCACTCTGGACGCTGGAGGCCCGCCCCAGGCTCGCAATCGATGTCGCGGATTCGGGGGACAGATTTCACGCGTTTCCACATTTTCTCACGAAAAATCCTCGCATCATTGCTTGGTTTGGAATCTGTCAGGAGTCTGGATCAACAATTGCATCTATAATACAAATCCGGTTTCAATACACCGATTTTGGAGGATTTATGAGGAAGTTTTTGGCATTTGCCATGCTGGCCAGTGCAGCATATTCTGCAGCCGCAACGTTCAGTATGAGCGGCGGCGGCATCACTATCGCTGACAACGCGACCAACTCGAGCAGCGGCACGTTCAGCGGTCTCGCTGGTTCGATCACAACGCTCAACAGCGTCGAAGTCTTCGCCATCACCCACACGTGGGTTGGCGATCTTACCGTTCGCTTGAACTATGGCGGACAGATGTTCACCCTGTTCCATCGTCCGAAGGGCACGAGCACGAGCGGGGCTGGTTCCAGCAATAACTTTGCCGGCGTCAGCCTACTGTTCGACACGTCCACCGCGACGACGATCGACTCGGTCGCAACTGCGTCGTCGACGTTCAATATCCCGGGTGGCACTTATCGAGCCGCTCACCAGACGGTCGAGAACCAGACGACGACTTCGGCGAACAATACTGTTCTGTCCGATCACAACGTCTTCAACGGTCTTGATCCGAACGGTAGCTGGACGATGTCCATCACCGACAGCGCCGGCGGCGACGTTGGTTCGATTCAGGGCTGGAGAGCTAACGGCACCTACACGGCTGTCCCCGAGCCTGCCAGCATGGCCGTTCTCGGCCTCGGCGTTGCTGCTCTGCTTCGCCGCCGCAAGAAGTAAGAATCTCGAGATTCTTCTCCATATGAATAGGGTCACGCGGTTTCCGCGTGACCCTTTCGCTTTCACTTGGCCATGCGAGAGGTAAATTGCCGCTTATGACATTGCCCTGGATTGCCGATGCGACCCAGGAAGGATCGTCTCTGCCCGCTTGGTGGCCGATCGCGGCCGTTGTTATCCCCCTTGTCGTTGCAATCGTCGTTGCCTTCATCCAGATGTCGGGCGCGGTGAAGGCGGCCCGCATCGCGGCGGAAGCCAAAGCGGCGATTCCGCCCGACAAGATCGCGGAGGAGGTCGCTCGAGTGCTCGGAAAAGAGCTGGATAAACGGCTCGGCACCGAGGCGGTAGCCGAGGCACAAGCCGCCTTTGCCAAGGGCCGCGAAGAGGCGGCTTGTGCGGCCAGAGAGCTTATCGAAGCTCACGAGAAGGCAATTCAAGAGTTGCAAGCGCAACTTGCGGCCCGGGATGCCGAACCGGTGGGGGGTCAAAGCGAGAAGCTCGCGGCCGCGATGCTTTACAACGCCGGTTTTGATGCGCATAAGATGGGAACACTGGGGGAGGCGATCGGGCTGTATTCGGCTGCGATCAAGCTCGATCCTGGCTATGCCAAAGCCTTTTACAATCGCGGCAATGCCAAGTACGACTTGGGCGACAAGCGCGGCGCTATTGAGGATTACGATCATACGGTAGATCTTGAGCCCGAGAACTTCAAGGCACTCTATAACTGCGGGAACGCCAAGAGCGACCTTGGTGAGCATGAAGGCGCGGTTCAAGACTATACCGAAGCCATCCGTCTTTCTCCCGATTTTGCGCATGCGTTCTACAACCGGGGAAACTCAAAGTCGGCCCTGGGAGATGGCCCGGGCGCGGCGATTGACTACGCGGAAGCGGTTCGGCTCGATCCGACCTTTGCGGCGGCCCATTACAATCTCGCCTGCGAGGCGGCCAAGATTGGCGATGGGGAATCAGCGATTGGCAGCCTTCGCAGAGCGCTGGACCTGGATTCTCGATGGGCGAAACAAGCCCGAATCGACCCCGATTTCGCCGCGATTTCTCAATCGGCTGGATTCGAATCGCTCTTCGCCGAGCACCTCGTCGAAGTCACTCCGCCGGAGCCAAAAACTAGCGCTTGACGAAGTGCTGATAGTCTTTCCAGCCCGACCAATTGCCGCCCCAACTCCATCCCCGCTTGCGAAAGGCGATGGTGATCGGGTTTGTGGCGGATAGGGTTCCCAGTGTGCCGGGTCGGTGGGGATAGGGCCAACCACCCTTCTTGCCCTCATAGGGGTTCATGCGCGGATTGATATCGATGGCGCGGCCACGGGCGTGCTCGGAGAGGTTGCCGTTCTTACGGTCGTTTACCGTGCGGTAGTTGAATCCGCTCGTGTTATTGTCCGCCATCGACCTATCGTCGTTCCATCCGTAGCGGACGATGGGAATGACCTTGGCGACCGGTTCGCGGCTCTTCTCGATGTCGCGGAAAATGGCGGCCACCTCGGCGGCCAGGTCTGTCCGGACCACAATCTGGCCGCGATGCCGCTTGCCGTCGAAGCCGACATAGTGGACATCGACGAGGGCCATCTGATCCAAGACATGAGCGGGAAAGCTGTTATCCGCAAGGGCCTCCTCCCGGGTCATATCGCTGTCGACAACGATTTCGGGCTTTGGAGCGGGCTTTACCCTTGGTTTGGCCGGGACCGGCGCGGGAATCACTGTGGGTTTGGGCGTGGACGCAACGGGCGGCGGCGACGGGGCGCAGCCAGCAAGCACGATCGCCAGGAAAAGAGGTGCCCGTTTCACGGAGTGGATTTTGACAACACCAGGCACCGTTTCGCGAGCGTGTCCAGGCGTTCGATATACTCATCCGGGGCGGCCTCGTAGCACATGGCGTGTTTGCCCCCCTCGACGCGCCACAACTCCGAGCCAGCGGCGTCGGCGAGCTGCTCGCCGAAATGGAAAGGGAAGAGGCGGTCTTCGGTGCCGTGGATGACGAGGGCGGGCTTACCCCGGAAGGCGGCCGCTCCCTCTATAGGCATAACGCTCGCCTGCTTCACGCCGCTCTGCCACTCCGCGATCCAGCGCACGGGCGCGAAGGAGATACGTCCACCGGCGATCGCGCAGTCTAAAAACGCGTTTGTGGCTTTAGAAAGGTCTCCGAACGCGCCTTCGGTACAGACGGCGTCGAAGGCATGAGGATCTTTGCCACAGGCCAGCCAGATGGCAGACCCGCCTAGTGAGACGCCAACGCCGACCACGGGCTTGCCGTATTTGCGCACTTCGCGGCTAATGGCGAGAGCGACCTCGCTTTCCGTGACGCCAAAGCCGACCACTCGATCGGGATTCTTGCCATGAGCGGGCATGGAGGGTAGGTAGCAGCGATAGCCTTTGGCGGCGAGCTCTCGAGCTTCATCGATCCAGCTATATCTCGAGCCCGCATAGCCGTGGCACATCACAAAGACGGCTTTGGGCTGCTCCGGGCCGATTACCCAGACGGGGACTTGACCGACGGTGATCTCGTCGAATTCGGCGGGCGTGTTCTCGGTCGTTCGGGAGGGATGGCGATAGAGAGCGGCCAATCCGAAGCAAATGACGACATAGGCGCCTAAAATCCCGAGAATCCAAACCATTGCTTTCCTAAATCGGGTTCGCTTCTTTCCGTACGAGGCCACAACTCATTCTGGTTCTCATAAGGTTCCAATTCGCCTTCTGGTAGCAGAAAACCGGAACCGGCCACAATAGCGTCTGCGTTCCCGTCTTTAGCTTGAGCTTCACCATGTCTTCGGTCCCGCCCATCATTCGGCTGCTTCGTCCCAAGCAGTGGAGCAAGAACCTGCTGGTTTTGGCCGCGCCGATCTTTGCCGCCCACTTTGGAGCGCCGGGTGTCATCCAAGATACTCTAGTCGCGTTCGCCGCGATGTCGCTCATGAGCTCCGCGACGTACATTTTTAATGACGTTCGAGACGTCCATCGGGACCGAGAACATCCGACAAAGAAGCACCGCCCCATCGCGGCCGGCCTGGTTTCGGTAGGGATGGCGGTCGGGCTTGGAGTCTTTCTTCTTGCCGCTTCGCTCCTCCTCGCCCAGTTCTTATTGAACACATCTTCGCTGACGCTTCTCCTGGTTTACGCGGGAATGCAGTTGCTCTACAACTTCGCTTTGAAGCGGGTGCCTATCGCCGACGTGTTCACGATTTCCGTCGGTTTTGTCGTCCGCGCCATGCTGGGTGCGACGGCGGTGGAGGTTCCGATCTCGGCGTGGCTGTTGTTCTGTACGGGTGCTTTGGCGCTCATGCTCGGCTTTGCCAAGCGGCGGCAGGAGTTCCTCATGCAGGGAGACGCGAAGACGGCGAGCCGGGAGAGCCTCGGCGGCTATTCGCGCCCGGCGCTCGATGCTCTTGTGGTGATGACGGCGACGGGGGCGGCGATTTGCTATGGGATATACACCGTGAATAGCCAAACCGCGGAGAAGTACCCGTCGATCGTGATCACAAATCTCCCGGTTTTCTACGGCATTGCGCGGTATGTCCTGCTCGTTTTCAACCAGGACGAGGGCGGTGAGCCTGCGGATCTGCTTTTCCGGGATGCTCATTTGCTGGGAAGCGTGCTTTTGTTTTTGGCGTCCGCCGTGCTCGCGGTGGGCGGGTGGAGCATTCCGTTTTTGGAGAGATAAACATGAAAGTCATCGTCGTCGGCGGATCATCGGGAATTGGGGCGGAGTTGGTTGGTTTGATGGTCCAGCGTGGCGACCAGGTGGCGGCGGTTTCGCGGCGGTCCAATGACCGCGCCACGATCAACTTTCATCACGACGTTCATGCCACCGGGGATGTGCCGGCGCTGTTTCAGGAGATCTGTCGTGAGCTTGGCGGGCTGGACATGATCGTTTACGCCGCAGGCGTGATGCCCGAAGTCGGCGCGGACGAGTTCAGCTTTGAGAAAGACGCCGAGATGATCGCGGTGAACTTGACGGGGGCGGTGGCCTGGCTCGATCAGGCTGCGATTCGGTTTCAAAACACAAACTCGGGCACGATCGTGGGGATCGGCAGCGTGGCCGGCGAACGGGGCCGCCAAGGACAGCCGGGCTACAACACCACAAAGGCCGCGCTGCACACCTATCTGGAGGCGCTTCGGAACCGATTGAGCCGGCACGGGGTTACCGTCGTTACGATCAAGCCGGGGCCGACGGCGACGCCGATGACGGCGCATCTGCCCCAGAAGGGGATGATGCCGGCGAAGCAGGCGGCGGAGTTGATCCTGAAGAAATCCACCAAGAACGGCGAGCACTTTCTCAAGCCCGCCCATGCGGTGATCTTCGCGATCATCCGGAACATCCCGAGTTTCATTTTTAGGAAGCTGAAAGTATGAGCCGAGGCCGAGTTGCTCCCGTCTGAAAGAATCGCCCGCCAGTGCGGATTCGGAATGGCGACTTGCGCATCGGGCTACGTCTATCGGCCGACCACAACCGCCGAGGTCCTGGAAGTCTTTGAACTAGCGCAGCGTGAGGGTCGCAAGGTTGTTTTGCGGGGCGCGGGACGCAGTTATGGCGATGCGAGTCAGCTTGGCGAAGAGATCGTGCTCGACATTCAGGCGATGAATCAGATCGTCGAATGGGATCCATCGACGGGCATTATCGAGATTGAGGCGGGGTTTACGATCGAGGATCTCTGGCGGACCGTGTTACCCGACGGATGGTGGCCCCCAGTGGTCAGCGGCACGATGTTTCCGACGTTGGCGGGCGCGTTGGCCATGAACATCCATGGCAAGAACAACTTCGAGGCGGGGACTCTGGGCGAGCACGTTTTGGCGCTGGAGGTGATCACGCCGAGCGGACAGACTATGCGAGTCGATCGCGAGAATCCACTTTTGCTTGCGTTCATCAGTTCGGCGGGCTTGCTGGGGGTTATCACCAAGGTTCGCCTTCAGTTGAGGCAGGTGGGTTCGGGAATGTTGCGGGTGCGGCCGGTGAGCTGTGCGAATTGGGCGGCTCAGTTTGCGTCCTTCGAGAAGCTGCTGGCGGAGCATCCGGATTATCTGGTGTCTTGGATCGATTGCTTCGGCCGGGGTTCGGGGGCGGGGCGCGGCTTGATTCACGCGGCATGGTACGACCCCTCACTTGCGGCACCCGCGGGCTATGATCTGCCTTCGAAGGTGATTGGGCTGGTGCCGAAAAGCCAGGTGTGGCGGATTCTAAAGCCGCTCAACAACCGAAGGGGAATGAAGTTGTTGAATACGGTCAAGCACGTAAGTGCGATGCGGATCGGGAATGGCCGCGAGCATCATCAGTCGCTCGTCGAGTTTTCGTTCTTGCTGGATTACGTGCCGGATTGGAGGAAAGCGTACTTGCCGGGCGGTTTCATCCAGTATCAGTCCTTCGTGCCGCGCGAACACGCGGCGCGTGTTTTTGCGCGGCAGGTGGAGATGCAACAGGCGGCTCGTCTAGAGTCCTTTTTGGGCGTGATGAAGCGTCACCGCGCGGACAACTTTATGTTCAGTCACGCGGTCGACGGATATTCTTTCGCCCTGGATTTGAAGGTGACCTCGCGGAATCGGTCAGATGTGTTCGAGTTATGCCACCGGATGAACGACCTGGTTTTGCAGGCGGGTGGGCGGTTCTACTTTGCGAAAGATTCTACGTTGCGCCCGGGGGATGTTCGGGCGTTTTTGGGGGAAGAGGCTTTGGATTGTTATGAACGGCTCAAGGCGCGATTCGATCCGGAGGGGATATTGGATTCGGGGCTGGCGCGCCGGGTTGCCCTGACTTAACCCAGGCCGGCGCGGCCTTCGGGGCCGGCTTGGCCTGGGCTGAGATATCACGCGCCTTCAGCGCGGGGGAGGATCGCTTTGCGATCCTTTGGCCGTTTCCCTTGGGTGGTCAGCACCCGAGCCGCCCGAAGTTGGCGGGCGTTCTACCCAGGCCGGCGCGGCCCTCGGGGCCTGGCTTGGCCTGGGCTGTAACATCTCGCGCCTTCAGCGCGGGGGTTGATCGCTTTGCGATCAACCTACGCTCGACAGTCTTTCTAAGGTGCCCGAGTGAACCTGACTGGTCGGCAACTACTGCCACGCGCGGCACGATCCATCCACGCGCTCCATGAGAGTTCTAATGTGCGCTGCTTTATCGCTGACAACTCCGCCAAAATTAGTCAACATGCTGTACCTCGCCGGCCTTCTGCTTCTTCCGCTCGCATTTGTCAGCGAACCTAATCCTCGGGGCACTCCAAAGGCTTCGTTCCAGTTTATGGCGCGGGACTATATCCATCGGTACACCAAAGACAACCTTCACGAGTTCACGCCCAAGGATCAGCCT
>JBKJIP010000030.1:0-2817 GCA_046598515.1 Fimbriimonadaceae bacterium
TTATCGCCGGCCGCACCGGAGAGTCGGCCGCCCTCAATGACACCCTTAAAGAGATTAAGCTCTGGGCAGGTCTGACCGAGGTCGAAGGACCGGGAATGACGATTACCCTGCGCGATAGCGTCAAGAAGGGCAATATCTCGGATATGGACCGGATTGTTCACGACTCCGACGTCCTGCGGGTCACCAACGAGCTTTGGGCCGCTGGCGCGGAGGCCATCGAAGTCAACGGCAGCCGGCTCGCCGGCTGCTCCAGCATTCGATGCGTCGGCCCGGTCATCCATGTGGATGGCCGACCCATCGCTTCGCCGGTCATGATTCGAGCCATAGGAAACTACGAGACACTTCTAGGTGGCATCAACCTTCCCGGTGGTCCGCTCGAGCAGATTCGCGAGACCGATTCCGAAATGGTGTCAATCGATCGGGTGAAACTTCATCATTTCAACACTTACACCGGACCTCTCACTCGGGAGAACCTGAAGGCGGTGACTTCCAAAAAGTGATCTTTATCCCGGTCATCGCATTGATTCTCGGTCTTGCCTTGGGACAGTTCATCCCGCCCCTTGGCGGCCAGCCCGGCCAATATCTGGCCGTCGCCTGCTTGGCCGGGTTCGATACCGTATGCGGTGGAATCCGAACGGGATATGAGCAGAAATTCCGATCCGACGTGTTCGTCACGGGCTTTATTGTGAATGTCGCGATCGCATTTGGCCTCTCGATGCTCGGTGATCAGATTGGCCAAAACATGTTTCTTGTGGCCGCTCTCGTCTTCGGCCAGCGAATCTTCAACAATCTGAGTATCATTCGGCGGCAAATGCTGACAAAATGGCAGAGCGACCGCGAGCGTAAGAAGCGAGCCCTTGATCAGGCTCAGGCTCAGCCCGCTACGCCTGCCGCGTCGCAAACGCAGACGAACTCATGAGCGCCCCCGTAACCGTCCTCGACCTCGGCTCGACCAAGGCTGTGTGCCTTGCCGCCGACGTGACCGAAACCGGCGGCATGCGCGTC
The DNA here is from genome assembly GCA_046598515.1 of Fimbriimonadaceae bacterium. Classification (GTDB taxonomy): domain Bacteria; phylum Armatimonadota; class Fimbriimonadia; order Fimbriimonadales; family Fimbriimonadaceae; genus JANJUB01. Next base: position 1,006 of record JBKJIP010000030.1, read on the forward strand.
ATTGCCATGCACTCGGTTCCATGCACCGGCATAAAGAAGGGCGTCGTTGCCGATTTGGATGAAGTCGCCCGAGCGGCGGGCGAAGCTATTCGCCAAGTCCAGAGCTCGGCCGGACTCGAAATGGGCCCCGTGCTCGTCGGCGTCGGCGGAGCGCACATGGAGGGCATGAACGCCCAGGGCTTCGTCCCCATCGTTCCCGCCTCCCGCTCGATCACCCGCGACGACGTGCTCCAAGTTGTGAACCACTCTCGGCAACTGATGATGCCGCCCGATCGCGAGCAAGTCCAAGCCATGCCGCGCGAATTCAAAGTGAACGGCCAGCGTGGAATCAACAAGCCGGTCGGCATGTCTGGCGGAAAGCTTGAAGTCGTTACTTATGTGGTTACCGGCCAGACGCCCCACTTGCAAAATGTCGAGCGAGCCATCAATATGGCCGGTCGTAAAGTCGACAGCATGGTCCTGCAGGCCCTCGGCTCCGCGCTCGGTGTCTTGACAGGGCAAGAAATGGAGCTCGGCTCGGTCTGTGTGGATATCGGCGGCGACACCACCGACATTGCCATCTTCAACGGCGGATCGATTGCTTATCACGCCACCGTTCCCGTCGGCGGCAAGCACGTCACATCCGATGTTTCAACCCTGCTCAAATGCTCGCCGGAAGAAGCCGAGCGGCTGAAGCTGCGCTATGGCGCGGCCGTTTCTGAGCATGTTCCCGAGGGCGATCAAATCGACGTCACCCAGATCGGATCCGCCGAATCGAGACCAATGCAGAGGAAAGTCTTCTGTGAAATCGTCGAAAGCCGCATGCGTGAGCTATCGACCATGGTTCGCCAGCACATCGAAAAGAGCGGCCTATACGCCGTGCTCCCGGGCGGCGTCGTCCTGACCGGCGGTGGCTCCCAACTAGGCGCCTGCGACAAGCTTTTTGAACAGACTCTGACTCACCTGAGAATACGGTGCGGATCACCTAAGGTGGAAGGCGCCTTGCGCAACTCGATGGCCAGGCCGGAGATGGCCACTGCCGTCGGCCTCGCGCGATACGCGCTGGACGAAGACGAAGACGAATTCTCGACCGCCGATGACGATCTCACTTGGCGCGAGCGCATCAAAACGATGTGGAGCCTGTTTTCCAGCAAGTAGGCGCACAAGATTCTCTGCCGAGAGCATTCTGCACCGACCTCTTAGGGTCGTGTCCTTGCTGATATCGCTTTCTGGGTCCGTTGGGGCGAGCGAAGAAAAGTCCAAAGAAAGTCGCCCCAAACCAACCGGGACTGCGTTAATTTTATTAAGATGCTGTTCGTTGCCCTGCTCTTGTGCGCCACTCCTCAAGATGCTTTCGCAAGAAAGATCGATTACGAGACCCGCGGTAAGGACATCACGGCGATCGTGCGTGACCTGGCCGAGAAATCCGGCCAGAAGCTCGACACCAACGGCCTACGGGATTGGCCGCTGATTGTTAGCCTGAAGAATAGACCCCTCCGCGAGACCATGAACCTGCTTGCGGAGGCCACGGATTCGGCTTGGGTAGAAAAAGAGGGAAGGCATACCCTGACGAGAACTCCAGCCCGTGTGGCCGAAGCGGCCCGGCGTGAGGCAGAAAGTCGCGGTCTAAGAATCAAGGACTGGATGGAAAAGGAGTTTGGCCTCACCGAGCCGCTCCGGGAATGGACGGACGCTGAGGTCTCGAAAGTGCTCGCTGAGAACGAGAAGTCCGTTCGAGAGCGAGCGGCATACATCCTTCGCTATTCGCAACCGACGGATTACATGACCAATCGTTGCGAGACACCCGCCAAGATTCTCCTGCTTGAGTTCTGC
>JBKJIP010000058.1:0-3074 GCA_046598515.1 Fimbriimonadaceae bacterium
GGCTTCGTTATGGACCTTGGTGACAAGCGGACAGGTGGCGTCGATGATCGTAAGCCCCCGAGCCCGGCTTTCGCGGCGAACTTCGGGAGAGACCCCGTGGGCGGAGAATACGACGACCGAGCCTTCGGGAATATCGCCGATGTCCTCGACGAAGTGAACGCCCCGTTGCTCGAAACTTCGGACAACCCACTCGTTATGCACGATAGCATGGCGAACGTACAGGGGCGCACCATGAATCTTCAGAGCGAGGTCCACAACCTCGATCGCATACGCGACGCCGGCACAAAAGCCGCGCGGCGCGGCGAGAAGGATTTTCTCCACTGCCTAATTGTACGCCGCCACGTGGTTCCTCGATGCTACCGCGGAACGACCTTCACTCGGTCGTACTTGATCGTGTAACGGTCGGACGCGAAGATGCCGTTGTTGCTGGCATAGAAGTGAAGCTGGATAGCCCCGTCCGATGCTCGCCGATAATTCGCCGCGGCGATATTCAGCGCCTGCTTGGTGGTCATCGTCCCGTTGATGGGGAATGTGCCGATGAGGTCGAGCGCGTTCGTGTTCCAGTTCCTCATCGAGAGTTTTATGGTTCCGCCGGCACCGATCGCTGCGGAAGCGGCAACGTCGAAGAAGACATCGAAGAACGCCGGAGCCGTCATATCGGTCGCCATATTCACGAAGTAAGCCGACTGGAATAGACGGCCTACGACCGGCGATTCGATTTGGTTCGTTAGGAGGAGTTTGTTATCGGCGGCGGAGAGCGCTCGTGCATCACCGAGAATCGGGGTGGACAGGTCGGGAGCAATACTTGTTACCCAAGCTCGGTTCTCAGGAAGAATCTTGAGGATTCGCCCCGCTCCATTGTTGCGGTAGTCGAGGATGTAGAGTTCGCCATTCGCATCCGTATCGATCGAACTGATAGCAGCGACACCGGCGTTTAGGTCGGCCGTATGCTCCACCAGGTTCGAGGCGGAACCCTCGCCGTTCCCGGCGATTCCAAGCTGGAATGACCATACTCGGGCCGAGCCGTAATCCGCGAAGAAGTATCGGCCGAAGTAATCTCCAAGCGTCAAGCCTCGAAAAACGTGCCCACCAGTGATGGAGACGCCCTCGGAATGCGTGTACTCGTGAATCGGGAAGACATAGGGCGGTGTGCCGCCACTGAGACCCGTGGAAAGATTGCCCTCCCAAGGGCGCCAGCCGTAGTTTCGACCGCCGGCAAGCGGCGGCTCATAGTTGACTTCTTCGCGTGCGTTCTGGCCCACATCGCCGGTTAAAATGCCGCCCGTACCAAGAAGAACGGGAGGATCGAAGGACCATTTCCACGGATTACGCAAACCGTAGGACCAGATTTCATCGTCTCCCGTCACTCCGACGAAGGGGTTGGTCGGCGGGATTCGGTAGTTCTTCGTGGGATCGGCGGGGAAGTCGTCTCCGTCTATGTCCAAGCGAAGCATCTTGCCCAGCAGCATGTTCGTGATCGTCTGCGCCCGGTTTCCAGGATCGTTCGCGCTGCCACCGTCGCCCATTCCCACATAGAGGAAGCCGTCCACCGGGCTGAACTTGATAGTGCCGCCGTTATGGTTGCTGAATGGCTGATCGATAAAGAGCACTTGCTGAGCCGTGCCCGGATCGCCGATGAGAGGATTTCCGGCGTTGCGGGTGTACCGGACGATGCGCGTATCACCCGACGTATCCGTGTAGTTCACGTAGAAAAAGCGATTCGACGCATAGTTCGGATGAAACGCCATCCCGAGCAATCCTTGCTCGGAGCCGCTCGGTGAGACCGTGCCGACCAAACTCATAAAGTCAGTGGGCTGTACGACGCCGTTCACGATCGTTCGGATCAGACCGCGTTGCTGGATGACGAACTGTACGTTCGGATTCGTCGGGTCCTGCACCATAGCGATAGGCAGGCTGAATCCGGTGGCATGGACTTGGGTGCGAAGCTGAGCGGAGGCCATTCCGGTAATGGAGGCGGCAAGAGCGATACTGATTAATCTGCGCATGAGCGGGTTCCTGAAAACGAGACGGGTTATGAATAGGATAACGCACGGAAGCGGGCGGTTGGGTATGTACAAGGCATACCTGTTAACTATGCGGGGTTGAACTTTGAAGGTCGGGTATCGTCCCTCTTGCCATGGCCCTCGTACTCAGTCTCGCCCTCGCATTCGTTCCCTCTCCCATCGAGTTGAACCTAAAAGTAGGCGATGTTGATCGCCGCGCGATCGTTTACCGGCCCGCGAACGCGGCCAAAGGATCGCCCCTCGTCTTTGTCTGGCACGGCTTCACCGGCAATGCGAAGCATGCCGCCTTCGCTTATCACGTCCATTCGTCTTGGCCGGAAGCAACGGTTGTATATCCCCAGGGGCTTGAAGTTCAGCTTCTCGGGCGAAAGGGGCCGGGCTGGCAGATCGCGCCTCGGATGCAGCAGGACCGGGACCTTAAATTCTATGATGCTCTCCTCGCCAAGGTGCAGACCGATTACGGGATCGACAAGAAGAGGGTGTACACCTGCGGCATGTCGAACGGAGCTTTCTTCTCGTACGTGTTGCTCACCGAGAGAGGATCGACGCTCGCCGCGGCCGCACCCGTTGGCGGCGCGACGACTCAAGCATTTCGCGGCGCCCCCGCGAAGCCGATTCTGATTACACACGGGAAAAACGATCCCCTGATTAAAATCGGGGCCGCCGAGCAAAGCCGCGACGCGGCGATTACCAACAACAAGGCATCGAGTAAGACTCGAGAATGGATGAAGGGATACACCCTATATCCAGGCGCGGACGGCATGGATGTGATCTACCACGTTCACGACGGCGGCCATGATTGGCCTTCGACCACTTCGGACGCCATCGTGAAGTTCTTTAAAGAGCGCTAAGCGGGCCTATTGCTTCCGAATCGATTCCGCAACGGCCTGCAGCGCCTCGGGATCTCGCTTGCCAATCAGCAAGAACGATTTACCCTTCTGCGACCAAGTGAGGCCCAGCGAATCCATGTTCACACGGACAATGCCGTACTCATTCGAGACAGGCCGGTCGGTGAACTCATCGCAGCTTGCCATGAACAGGCTCATCGGT
>JBKJIP010000205.1:0-5331 GCA_046598515.1 Fimbriimonadaceae bacterium
TTGCGGCCTTTTGCGGGCAATCATCCGTCCTTGAGAACGATGAAAGCTTCTCGCCTCGTTTTGCCGATCTTGATTCTCGCATTCGCCTCCTTTGCGCCCGCACAGGTGAACAAGAAGGAAATCGTTAAGAGCACGCACACCGTCCGCGGCAAGCTGGTTCGGTTCGAGATGGGCGATTACGTGCATGTGGTCATCAAGGACACGAAAGGCAAACAGCGCTCATTCTTCCTTGGCGGAGTCGGCCTCGACTTCTATCTCGCGGCAAACGCGGGCAAATCGGGCAGCTTTACCAACCAGAAGATCAATGCTTATGTCGAGGAAGCGGGCGGCCGGATGGACCTAGAGCGGCTCCAATCGGCACGTATCGGCAAGCAGGGTTCGGTTTCCTGGTGGAAGTCGCTTATCAAACGGATGAACGTGGACGATATCAACAAGAAGTATCAGCCGATGGTCGACAAGTTGACGAAGAACGGCAGGTAGGAACTGCCGTTGAGACCTCGAGCCGGCTGTATCTCGCGAAGTCGACTAGGTCTCGTTGGAGACAATCTCGGCTTGCTCGGTTTGAACGGAGGCCTTTTTGCGCCCACTACTCGTCTTCTGCCATCCACTGCTTCATCACATGTTGCTCGATTCCCAGCGCCTGCAAGACTCGGGCGACGACGGTGTCGGCGAGGTCCTCGAGACTTTGGGGGTTCATGTACCAAGCGGGGGAGGCGGGGAGGATGGTGGCACCGGCTTCGGCAAGCTGAGTGAAGTTGCGTAGATGAATGAGGTTCCAAGGCATCTCGCGGGGGATCAAGATCAGGCGTCGGCGCTCTTTGAGGCAGACGTCGGCGGATCGGGTGACCAAGTCGTTGCTGATACCGTTCGCGATGCGACCGGCCGTGCCCATCGAGCAGGGAAGGATGACCATGCCGTCGTGCCGGAAGGATCCGCTGGCGGGAGGCGTGAAGAAGTCGTTGTCACTGAGGAGTTTGATTTGGGGATAGTCATCGCCCAGCCATTTTTTGTTCGACCAGTTATCCTTGGAGAGCCCAATGCCTTGCTCTTGACCGATGACTTGGATCGCTTGACGGCTGACCATCAGAAAGATCTCATGATAGTGCGCCGCGGCCTGGATGAGGAAGCGCTGGGCGTAGATCGCCCCACTCGCCCCCGTAACCGCCACCACCAGCTTGCCCGTGCTCATTGAGGATAGTTTACGATACGGGCTCAACTTTGATATTCTCAAGAACCTCTGAAGAGATGAGTGACGAGGAGTCAACCGGTGCGATTTGGGTCTTTGGTTGCAGGCTAAGGACCCAGATCCTGGGCGTGAATGGCAATCGGAACCCCTTCTTCGGGGATGCCGCGACCAAGAACAAAGATCTGATCAATACGTTGTTCAACGGCTTGATGGAGATGAAAACCAAGACGAGGGACAAAGCAGGCAAAGCGTTCACGTCGGACTTCATATTGGATGGAACCCTATCCGTTCCCGCGGCGGCGCCGGTGGTCCGGTACTACTTCATCCCAAGAGATTCTCTCCCGAGCTACGTGAACAAGGGCAGGGTCGTCATCGTTGACTTCCTCGATCAAGACTTCAAGATCGGATATCGGATCATGCAGGATGCGAAGGGCACGGCGAAGACCGTAAACGAGCCCGCAAAGTCAGGAGGCTAAGAGCAGCCCGAAAATGACAACGAGTGGCCGAGCCTCGCTGGCCGCTCGTTGTCATCCCCTCATTCAGAGGTCACGCGCTAAGCAGTCGGAAGGTATACTTTCCCGCTGGCAGATCGAAGAAATTCGGTGCGCCGCATACCCCTGGAGGACATGTCTTAAGCTATGCCTGGAGTTGGCACGATTGTGCAAGTAATGGGTCCCGTCGTCGACTGCCGTTTTTCGACCGATACCCTTCCTGAGATTTTTAACGCCCTCGAGATCAAGGATGAGGCCCGTGGCATCAACCTGACCTGCGAAGTCGCCCAGCACCTTGGCGATGACCTGGTTCGAACGATCGCCTTGAGCACCACCGACGGCTTGATCCGGGGCATGCAGGTTTCTGACACCGGCGCACCGATTCAGGTGCCGGTTGGCGAAGCCACCCTTGGCCGCGTCTTCAACCTCCTGGGCCAACCGATCGATATCATCGAGACCGGCGAGCACGCGGATTCGGTCGAAGTGCGCGAGTCGAAGGCGAAGACGATCGCCGATGCGCCTCGCCACCCGATCCACCGCCAGCCCCCGACATTCGAGCAGCAATCGACTAAGGTCGAGCTTCTCCAAACCGGTCTGAAGGTCGTCGATCTTCTCATCCCCTTCAACAAGGGTGGAAAGATCGGCCTCTTCGGTGGTGCGGGTCTGGGCAAGACGGTTCTCATCCAAGAGCTCATCCGGAACATCGCGGTCGAAGCGTCCGGCGTTTCCATGTTCGCCGGCGTCGGCGAGCGCACCCGTGAAGGCAACGACCTCTGGCTGGAAATGTCCGAAGCCAAGTTCACGGATAAGGACGGCACCGAGAAGCGCGTTATCGACAAGACCGCCATGGTCTTCGGTCAGATGAACGAGCCGCCCGGAGCTCGCCTCCGCGTCGCTCTGACGGCCCTTACGATGGCGGAATACTTCCGCGACGAGGTCGGCACCGACGTTCTCATCTTCATCGACAACATCTTCCGATTCGTTCAGGCGGGTTCCGAGGTTTCGGCGCTTCTGGGCCGTATGCCCAGCGCCGTCGGCTACCAGCCGACGCTCGCGACGGAAATGGGCTTCCTCCAGGAGCGCATCACGTCCACGAATCGCGGTTCGGTTACCTCGGTCCAAGCGGTTTACGTTCCGGCGGACGACCCCACCGACCCGGCTCCGGCCACGACGTTCGCTCACCTTGACGCTTACGTCTATCTCGACCGATCGCTGGCTTCGAAGGGTCTGTACCCCGCCGTCGACCCGCTCCAGTCGTCTTCGAAGAACCTCGACCCGCGTATCGTCGGCGTCGAGCACTACGAAGTCGCCTCGCGCGTTCAGCGAACGCTGCAGCGCTATAAGGAACTGCAGGACATCATCGCGATTCTCGGTATCGACGAGCTTTCGGACGAAGACAAGGGCGTTGTCGGACGAGCTCGTAAGGTCGAGCGATTCCTGTCGCAGCCGAACTTTGTTGCTGAGCAGTTCACCGGCGCCCCTGGCCGCTACGTTCAGATCGACGAGACGGTCCGCGCGTTCAAGGAGATCGTCGACGGAAACCTCGACGACGTTCCCGAGCAGGCGTTCCTTTACTGCGGTGGACTGGACGACGTTATGGAGAAAGCGAAGAAGCTTCAGGCTGTCTAAGCCGGTTATTCATGGAAAGCCCCTCGGCCTTTGGCCGAGGGGCTTTTTGCTTGTCGGTGGGTTTTGAAGGGGTCAGAGGGGTCTTAGGGGACGTAGGGTGATTTTGGCTTTGTCCCCTCTGTCCCCTTAGACCCCCCCTTTGCCAATCCAACGACTTTTGCCGGGTCACCCACGCGGCCGACCGCCAATAATCCACTTTGGCCCGGCCTTCATTCGGGCGAAAGAAGGAGAAAGCGCAAACTTATGAATCGAATCAAGGCAAGCCTATTTGTCACTATCCTCGCCGTCGGATCCGCATCCGCCATGGCTCGTGAGCTGAATGCGAGCGACGGGGCGTTTGTAAAGAACGCCTGGATGTCCAGCACGGCGTCCTTTAAGCTTGGCAAACTCGCCGAGAAGCGGGGAAGCACCAAGTTCATCCGTCAGTTCGGCACCATGATGACGAACCATCACAAGACCGCCGCCGAGGAAGCGCGGCAACTGGCGAAGGTTGAGAAGTTCGACCTGCCGGAGAATTTCGGCAGCAAGTATCAAACCCTCTATTCCCGCCTCTCGAAACTGCGCGGCAAGGCGTTTGATCGGGAATACAAAGAAGCCATGGTGCTCGAGCATCGCTGGAGCTACGACGCCTTTGTAAATGCTCGCAAAAATGCCTCGAACAACAACGTCAAGAACTTCGCTGAGCGCTACACCCCGTTCCTGCAGATGCACCTTGAGTCTCTTCAGAGCGGAAAGTTGATGTAGTCTCGACCCCTCTCCCTAATCGGCACGAACATCCGATCAAGGAGAGGGGAAACCCTTCATCCCCAAGGGGAGTCACTCAACTTCGACCCGAATCTCCTTGTGAGATTCGTCGAGCGGAATCTTGAGGATGCTGATCAGACCCGGAATCGAGCCGATCATGACCGCGATGAAGACTCCCGTGTAGCCGAAGTTACTCTGCACGACGCCGCTCAGGATGCCGGCGCCCTGGATGCAAAGCGCACCGAGGCCGGTGCCGATTGCGTAGTGTGCGGTGCGGTAGTTGCCGCGCTGGGCGACCCACATCAAGTACACCATGTAGGCGGCGAAGCCGAAGCCGTAGCCCATCTGATCCACAAACGTGATCAGCCCCACGGTCAGGTTTAACGGCCCGGGCCAGTTCAAGGGAACGACGGACATCGGCATCGTGCCCGATGCCGCCCAAAGGTAGAGCAAGTTCGGTACGTGCATCGCCAAGGCGAGCGGCCAGAACGCTTTGCGCAGACCGATCTTCGAAACTAGCCAGCCGCCGGCGATGCCGCCGATGATGATGCCGACGACGCCCACGAACGAGCTGATAACACCGATCTGCTCGTTCGGCAAGGCGAGACCACCTTTGTCGATCGCGTCCTTGAGGAAGAGGGGAGTGATCTTGCCCACCATCGCCTCCGGGAACCGGTAAAAGACGATGAAGAACAGAATCCAAGCGAATCCGGATTGCTGGGTAAAGGAACCAAGGGCGACCCCTGTCTCGCTGCCCTTGATCTTTCGGCGCGCTCCGATGGCGCTGAGAACCACGAGGATAGCGCAGATCGCGAGTTGGAAGACCTCGGCCGCGATGCCGGTGGGAGATGCCCCGCTGAGAACGGGGATTTTGTTCACGTCGGGGATCATCCATCCCTTCCATTGCCCTGCAGGATCGGCTCCCTGGGAAGCCCAATAGCCATGGGCGACTAGGCGCACCACGGCGTTCAGAAAGAAGTAGCCACTCAAGCCGAGGGCGATGAGAAGCAGAGTACGCCCGATGCTCGCGCGAACCTCGCGCTTATCCTCGTTGCGCGGTGCATCCGCCTCCGGCTTGGGCATCAGGAAACGGGCGGCGACGAGGCAAACGATGTAGGCTCCGCCTCCAATTAGCAAGACCGTCGACCATGCGGCACGGGGGTCCATTCCTCCGGGGCCCTTCATCAGGAGGCCCGCGATGAGCACGAGAAACGCGATACAAAAGAGCCGACCGAGCCGATAGAACGTCGACATGATGCCGGCGAACTGTGCCTGCTCCGT
>JBKJIP010000373.1:0-11176 GCA_046598515.1 Fimbriimonadaceae bacterium
GAGGCAATTGCAAAAGTCGTCTGGATGCGCGGTAAATCGTAAATTGTAAATCGTATATCGACGGACGGGGAGCCTGAAAATGAGGATCCTAGGAAGGTCGAGGGTGTTTTACACCACTTGGGACCGACTTTTGCAAGGCCTCTACTTAAGGCCATTTTCGTATTCGTGCTCCTAGAAGCTCTCCCCATGCCCATCAACCTCAGTCCCCGGCAGGGGACTCCGACGGTAGCCAGGGGTAAGCGTAGCGCACCCCTGGAAAGGAGTCACCACCCAGTAAAAGCCCGCAGGGCAAAACGCAGACGACGAGCGCGATAGCGCGTAGGAGATGCGCTTTGCCCTGCGGGCGTCGCGCATGCCGCCCAGCCTCCAAAGTCGCCCGCAGGGCGAGTCGCAACTCCTCCGGCTACGCCTCCGTCGCCTGCGGATCGCCCTGCGGGCTAAGTTGGGTGGCGTACCCACCTGGGGTGCCCTTCGGTTACCCCAGGCTACCAGCGGAGTCCCCTGCCGGGGACTGAGGCTTGGCGGCAATCACGAAATCTGACGTATGAAATTGTTAGGTTAATGGATATGGGGGCAGGGAGGTGAGGGCTTCCCGTCAGACCCGGCCTACAGGGATTTGAACCGCCGAATCGCCTCTTCCCTCGCCCGCATCTGCTGACCCCTTCCAATCGGAATCGCCAGCCAGAAGAGCCATGACTGGGGACCCGAGGTCGACTGCACCGTCAAACTCAAGCGTCCATCGACGCGCTCTAATTGCGCCTGCCAGATACCACGGCCGTGGTGGTAGGAAGTCGTCACATAGCCGATCGCGCACCGCTCGGCTTCCCGCTCCGCAAGCCAAATCTCCACCGCCGACCAGAGCACGATTCTCATGAACACAAAGCGCTGCAAAACACGGTCTCCAACCTGCAGGTCCCGATTCTCGTCGCGAAAGCGGCCAGAGAACCGGATGACGTGGGGCGGATAGTAGTTGCCGGACATCATGAGGTCCGCGATTTTCGCGACTCGAGATCCATCGGGATCGGGCCCGAGATCGACCGTCTTCTTGTCATGCCAGTGCACGCGCGGCAAATGGCCGCCTTGTACTGGATCCCATGTCAGTGGAACTCGCTCCGCGATTTCTCTCCTATTCAAAATTCCCCCGAGTAAGCTTCAGTCCACATGATGGTCTCCCGCCCCATAACACCCATAAGTCCCCTAAGACCCCTCGACTAGAAACCATCACCCATCTAGTGTATACTTTTTTCAGAATAAAATGAAAGTTGTGCTGGCGGGAGGGACGGGACATGTTGGACAAGCTCTCGTTCGGCGCTGGCTTTACCGCCACGACCTCACGATTCTCTCGCGACAGTTCCGCCCCGGAGTACGCACCGTCGAATGGGACGGGGCAACGCTCGGCGAGTGGGCGAAAGAGGTCGATGGGGCCGACGTCGTCGTCAATATGGCGGGCCGGAGCGTGAACTGCCGATACGACGCAAACAATCTTGCTGTCATGCTCGCCAGCCGAGTGGACTCCACGCGGGTCATCGGCGAAGCCATCGCAATGGCGAAGAATCCGCCAAAAGTCTGGCTCCAAGCATCGACCGCGACCATCTACGCTCACCGGTTCGACGCGCCGAACGACGAGATCACGGGCATTCTCGGAGGCGACGAACCTGGCCAACCCCCAAAATGGAAGGCGAGCATCGACATCGCCAAAGCCTGGGAGAAGGCCCTCTTCGAGGCCCCGACCCCGAACACGCGCAAAGTGGCGTTGCGCTCCGCGATGACCATGAGCCCGATCCCCAAGAGCGTGTTCGGCGTCATGGCCGACCTCGCCCGCCGAGGCATCGGCGGCAAGCAGGGCGATGGCCGCCAGTATGTGTCCTGGATCCACGAGCTCGACTTTGCCCGAGCCTTAGAGTTTCTGCTTGAATCCGATCTCGAAGGCCCCGTTAACATCGCTTCCCCCAACCCCCTCCCCCAAGCCGAGTTCGCTCGTGGCCTGCGCGAAGCTCTAGGCGTAAAGTTGGCGCCCACCATCCCGAAATGGGCCCTCGAAATCGGTGCATTCTTCATGCACACCGAGACCGAACTGATTCTGAAGAGTCGCCGAGTTGTGCCGACCCGGCTTGTGGAGCAAGGCTTCGAGTTCAAGTTTCCGACATGGCCCGAGGCCGCCAAGGATCTTGTCGCCCATATGGCAAAGGACTAGCGGGCAAACTCTTCTGCCTTGAAACCAATTGTGGGGCGTGGGGGTTCGTACCGCGCCATTCCAAGCGCTGGGAAGACGCGGTAAGAACCCCCGCATCCCACAATTGTCGTGGAGCTCTCGATACGAGATCAGGAAGGCGCTAAAATGTCCTCCTGGAGAGCTTTTACTAGCCAGTGACGAGCCCTTTGCGTTCCTTCGCGCCCTTTGCGCCTTCGCGTTAAAGAAGCCCCTCAGTCACAACGCGCTACCTCTTCAGGGCTCCTTTTAACGCAAAGGCGCAAAGGGCGCAAAGATCGCAAAGGAAGGGAGCAAGGCCAAGAGCTGGGAGAGGGAAACCGGCGACCGGATCAGACCGTAACATGCACCAAAGCTGTCTCTTCATCGATCCCAGTAGTCCCCAACTCGAACCACTCGATGACCTGCAGAACCGTCCGTAGATGCTCCGTCACCTTCTGTACGACCCACTCCGAATGCCCCGGCGTCAGGGCCGCTAGCGGCGCCAGTTGGTCACCGAGATGCTCGTCCACGGCCGGTTTCGTGGCGGCCCAAGCCTCGTACTCGTCGTAAACGCCATCCACTACCTGCTCCATCGTCCGCCGACGCTCGCCCAGCGCGGAAAAGCCAGCGCGGTGAACGCCGTTGGCCGCAAAGAGCAGCACGGACAGCCCTTCGCTCAAGCCCTTTTGATCGAGCGATTCGAACTGAAATGGCACATCCTTGCCTTCGTGACGGCTGATCAGCTGGTTGTTGGCGCGGGTGAAGAGGTCTTCGCGACCGATCGTGGAGACCATGACGGCTTTCAGGAGGTGATCGCCGGGGAAGGCGATTAGGTCGAACGGCTTGGGATTGGCGGGTTCGATGTGAACGTCCAGACGCCCCCCGCCGGCGGGGAAAAATCCCGGCGTATCGCAGGCCGCGTCCAGTTGCCATCCGTAACCGGCGATGCAGGGCGCGAAGACGTTCGCGATGTAATCGAACGACGGCGCCATCGGATTATGGGTGCCGCCGGTGACGGTCACTTCGGAAGGTCCATCGCACCGGGCGAGAGCGGGAAAGATGGTCTGTAAAACCAGATTCGCCGAGCCCGCGGTGCCGATATCGAACCGGAAGTGTCCGGGTTCGACCGGTTTGGTGGGGGTAAAGCTCAGGAAAAGCGACCCGGCGGCCGCGCCCTTGACCTGGGCATCGCAGATGGCTTGAGCGGCATGGACGGAGGCGAGGTGCTGCGGCTGCAAGCCAGGCTTAGCACGGCCGCCGCGAATGGAGTGCATCTGAATCGGCTTGCCCGTTATGGCGGCGAAGGCGAGGCAGGTGCGCAGAATCTGCCCGCCGCCCTCGCCGAAAGAACCGTCGATCGTCAACTCGTCCATTCCGCTGAGCCTACCGCGAGCCACAATGAAGGGACATGATCCTCCCCCTCGCCCGGCTCCGGCCCGGATCGTTTCTAACCCGAATGGGCGAGGAATGGTGGTTTTGGCCGTCGGCGGTGGAGACGCTCCTCGCCCAGCGTTCGGAGGAGATCGAGCCGCTGTTGGCGCGGGTTCAGGAGCATGCAGGGTGGGCGGCGGGCTCGATTCGCTTCGATGCCGCGCCCGCGTTCGATCCCGCCTTCCAACTAAGTGCCACGGGCTTCCAGCCCGTGCGTCCCCCAGGCTTCCAGCCTGGTTTTTCTGGCTCTGAAGAAAGCTCTCTCCTATGCGAGGATCTCCCCCTCCCCAACGGTTCCCCCTCAGGCACGAACATCCTGAAGGGGAACCAGGACATAAGCGAGAATTCGTCACCTGACGCTCCACTCGTCACTCGTAACTCGTCACTCGTCACTTTCATGCTTTTTTCGGAGGAGCCCGAACGGTATCGCCATCTCGAACCGGCTCCCCTCAACACTCGGCTCCCGAATTTCATCGCTCAAATCACCCGCGACGACTACGGCACTCTCTACAAAACCATCCGCGAAGCTCTCGCCGGCGGCGAGAGTTATCAGGTTAACGGGACCTTCCCATTGGAAGCCGACTTCCCAGCCGACCATGCCGCCGCCATCTTCAGCCTTCTCGCCGGGCCGCACCCGCCACCCTATGCGTCCTTCTTTCACGGGCCGGCCGGTCCCGTGCTTAGTCTCAGCCCCGAGCTGTTCTTCGAGAGGCGGGACAATCACATTCTTTCCCGGCCCATGAAGGGCACTCGGCCGAATACGGGCGACCACGCGGTCTCACTTGAACTCCGCGAGAATCCGAAAGATCAAGCGGAGAACCTGATGATCGTCGACATGATCCGCAACGATCTGGGCCGCATTGCAAAGACCGGCTCCGTGCATGTCCCCCACCTCTTCGATATCGAGGACCACGGAACGGTCTGGCAGATGACGTCGACGGTCCTCGCGGAGACGGAAAGGCGGCTGCCCGAAATCTTGAAAGCCCTCTTCCCCTGCGCCAGCGTCGTCGGCGCGCCGAAGGTGGAGACCATGCGGTTGATCGCGGAGTCGGAATCTTGGGGGCGAGGGCTTTACACGGGGGCCATCGGGATCACGAGCCCCGATTTCGACCGCTTCAACGTCGCTATCCGAACCATCGAGGTGGTGGGTTCGAGGGCGAGTTACGGTGTTGGCAGCGGCGTGGTTTGGGATTCGCAGGAGGAGGAAGAGTGGCAAGAATGCCTCGCCAAATCCAAGATCCTGCAGCCTTATGGGGAAGAACTCGGTCTGATAGAAACCATGCGATGGGAGCCGGCGACTGGTTTCTTCTTCTTGGAGCGTCATCTGGATCGGCTAAGGGCGTCTGCGAAAACTCTAGGCATCGAAGTGCCTGGTGATTTGGAAGACGCTCTCCTAAAGCTTTCATGGCCAACCCCCATGAGGGTCCGAATAGTTCTAACAGAAGGTGACCAATCGACGCCCATGCCCTGGTTCCTCCTCGAGATGCCTGTGCTCGAGGGAGAACCGTTGGGGAGGGGGAGAACTCGCCCAGGACAGAGCCGCCTCAATACAACGCGTATTGAGGCAAACGAGAATACGACGCGTATTGAGGCTAACGAGATTGAGGCTAATGAGGTTTTTTGTGACACCCCCGAAGCCGCCCACTCGATCAACGCGAAGATCGTCCCCAACCTCGTCCTCAGCAACGACCCGTGGCTGCGCCATAAGACAACTCTCCGCCGAACCTACGACCTCGCCCAAAGAATCGCCGGCGGCGACGAAGCCGTTCTCGTCAACGAAAAGGGCGAAGTCACCGAAACCACGATCGGCAACATCGTCGCGGAGATCGATGGCGAGTTCTGGACTCCGCCATTAGAATGCGGTCTCCTCCCCGGTGTCTATCGCGCCGAGCAGATCGAGCGAGGACGTATCCAGGAAAGGCTCTTAACAATCGATTCCATCGAGCGAGCCGACGCCGTCTATCGCATCAATTCCGTTCGGGGGTTCACTCGACTAAGACTGAGCCGCCAAAACAACGCTTAACAGCGAGCGGCGGCTAGCCCCCGCCTCTGCAAACCGTCGGCGCGGTCATGTACTGACTGCTTAGCCATATCAATCATAATTCAGCCGCCCATGGCGACCCTGCGTATTGCCGAGATTTTTCATAGCATCCAGGGTGAGGGGATTTGGACGGGGGTGCCGTCTACTTTCATTCGAGTCAGCGGTTGCAATCTGCGGTGCGTGTGGTGCGACACTCCCTATGCCTCATGGAATCCCGAGGGCCCGGTCATGGCAATCGAGGAGATTCTCGCGCGGACATCCTCGATTGAGCATGTTGTGGTGACCGGAGGCGAGCCTATGCTCTTCGAATCTACGGTCGAACTGTGTCGCGGTTTGAAGCAACTTGGCAAGATGATCACGATCGAGACGGCGGGTACCGTCTATCGCGAGCTCGACTGCGATCTGATGTCGATTAGCCCGAAACTAGCGAACTCCGATCCGCCTCCAGTTCCGGGCCCGGCGGCAAATCACGCGCGCTTGCGGGCGGACTTTGCCGCCTTCGAAAAGCTCACGGCGAACTATACGTGTCAGTTGAAATTCGTGGTGAATCCCGAGTTGCCCTTAGTGCCTCAGCTTGCGGAAATCGATGAGGTGCTGCAGCACGCGAGGGGGGGGCATCCCGTGCTGCTCATGCCGGAAGGGATCGACGCGGAAAACCTTCATCGTCGTGAAAAACTTCTCGTTCCGATCTGTATGGAAAGAGGTTGGCGGCTATCGCCCCGCAAGCAAATCGACTGGTTTGGAGATAAGCGGGGAACCTGAGTCGATGACGACCAGCACCTCGATCAACGTAAACGCTTGCGGCCGCATGTTGGCAAGACGCTCCCGGGGCTTCCGTCATCCAAAGAGTGGACACCGAGATAACGACTTGCAGAATGGCCGTAAATGACGAACACTAGTGGCATGCCGTGAACCGGACCTCCGCAGCGAGCGTGTCGGAGTCCGCGTCGGTGATAGAAATATCTCGATTCATTCGACTGTTCGGCGTTCGGGTAGCGGCATAAAAGTCAAATGGAGGCCCTAAGCAATGACAGACAAGACACCCACCCCGCTCTTTCCGACAGAGCGATTCAACAGCCTCCTGGAAGATCTCTTCGACCTTCCAAAGATCACCCAGCATTGGATGCCCGCCGTGGACATCCGCGACATGGAGCACGAATACAAGTTCCTTGTCGAAGTCCCGGGCATAAACAAAGAGGACCTCGAAATCGAGGTCGTCGGGGACATGCTCATGATTAAGGGCAAACGAGAAGACTTCAGCGAACAGAAGACGGATCAATACGTTCGCCGCGAGCGAAAGTTCGGGCGCTTCCAGCGCTCGTTCAAGCTTGAGTATCCGGTGAAAGCCGAAGGAGTGAAGGCTGAGTACGCCAAAGGCGTGCTGACGGTCATCGTTCCAAAGGTGGAATCCCCGGTCGCTCAACGGATCCCTGTTCAATAGAAGAAAAATAGAATAGGCTAGAAACGCACAACTAAACTTGCCCCGCCCGAACCCCATCGGCGGGGCACTTTTCATTTAAGCGTCATCGGCCATACTCGCTTTCGATGCTTTCGATAATCCCCCAGCCTGTCCACGTCACCGAGATGCCGGGCGTGTTCGAACTCACGCCGAAGACCGTCATCGCCGTCACTCAAGAAACCAAGGGCATCGGCGAACTCCTTGCCGCTCGACTGAAGAGGGGCACTGGGCAGAGTGCCGTCGTCCAAACCTTTGCCGAGGGCAAAGCGATCCGGCTGAAGCTGGACCCGAGCTTAGCTCGGCTGGGCGAAGAGGGCTACCGTCTGGAAGTAGGCCCGACCGAAGTTACGATCCAGGCTAACAAACCGGCGGGAGTTTTCTACGGGGTGCAGACGCTGCTGCAGCTTTTCCCGACTTCGATTTATGGCGGAGGAGCGAGGGCCGCCTCCGCCCCGGCGTGCGTGATCGAAGACTATCCTCGGTTTAAGTGGCGAGGCGGCCACCTCGATGTCAGCCGCTACTTTATGCCCGTGGACGATGTGAAGAAATACATCGACCTGCTCGCAATGCACAAGATGAACACCTTCCACTGGCATCTGACCGACGACCAGGGTTGGCGGATCGAGATCAAGAAGTATCCGAAACTGACCGAAATCGGAAGCAAGCGGAAGGACACGATGCTGGTCTACAGCCCGCCCAAATACACGGGCGAGCCCCATGAGGGTTTCTATACTCAGGAGCAGATTCGAGACATCGTCAAGTACGCCGCGCAGCGGTTTGTAACCGTCGTGCCGGAGATCGAAATGCCGGGCCACGCCACCGCCGCGATCGCCGCCTATCCGGAGCTGGGCAACAACCCAGATAAGAAACTCGAAGTCGCCACAACGTGGGGCGTCATCGACACCGTCTTCAACACCGAGGACTCCACGATCAAGTTCCTGCAAGACGTTCTGGCGGAGGTCATGGACCTGTTCCCCAGCCAGTTCATCCATATCGGCGGCGACGAGTGCCCGAAAACGGAATGGAAAAACTCGCCCAAGGTCCAGGCGAAGATGAAGTCGTTAGGCCTGAAGGACGAGCACGAGATGCAGAGCTGGTTCATTCGCCAGATGGATCAGTATCTGACGTCCAAGGGCCGCCGGCTGATCGGTTGGTCGGAGATCCTCGAGGGCGGTCTCGCCCCGAATGCCGGCCTGATGGTTTGGCTTGGTGACGATGGAGCCTTGCAGGCGGTCGGTTCAGGTCATGACGTGGTCATGGCGCAGACGACACACACCTATTTCGATTACTACGCTACTCGGGACACGAAGAACGAGCCGCACGGAATCGGCGGCTTCTTGCCGCTGGAGAAGGTGTACTCATACGAGCCGATTCTGCCGAAGATGACCCGCGAGCAGGCGAAGAATGTGCTTGGCTGTCAGTTCCAGATTTGGACCGAGTACATCCCCAACTTTAAGCATGCCGAGTACATGGCCTTCCCCCGCGCCTGCGCCCTGGCTGAGGTCGCCTGGTCGCCGCGCTCGGCGAGAGACTTCGGGTCGTTCAGCTCGCGGCTGACGCCGCATTTGGAGCGGCTCAAGGGTTTGGACGTGAACTTCCGGAAGCCGTGAAATGATTAGGGTCTGGGGTCTGGGGTTTAGGGTCTAGGTCTAGAGTCTCTAGGTCTAGACCCTAGACCCTAGACCCTAGACCCCAGACCCCAGACCCTAAACCCTCTTGTACGTTGACTTCATGAACTGGACCCATTCGCCGTTTTCCTGCTCGCCGAAGGAAGTCAGGGTGCGGTTGTTGTCGTCGATCAGTTCGATTACGTCGCGGTAGTTGGCGGTCTCGCCGTCCTTCTCCATGTGCGGCCCAACGCAATTTAGCGTCATCGTCTTGCCGTCTGCGCTGAGGGAACCGGTCGACTTCCATAGGTGGGAGGACATCGACATTAGCCAGAAGGAGCGGTATTCCTTGAAGGAAACGTCGAATCCGATGCCGTTGCGATACTCCATTTGACCGCTCGGCGTGGTCGCGGTGCCCTCTCCCAGGGCCCATAGGCCGCCGAGGCTGATAACGGTCTCCTTTCCGGTTGAAGTCTCGCTGCTGCCGTCCGGCATCATCATCTCGGCCGTTGTGGTCCACTCCCCGACCAGTTTTTGAAGCCACGCGTGCTCCGCCACCGGCTTCGTGGCCATATCGTCTTGTTGCTTTTCCATTGTTTCCGTGCTCATGATGATTTCACTATACGAAATTGGGGCGAGCGCAGCGTTAGGGGAAAGGGTTTTTTGGGAAATGTCCCCTGGCCTCCACCTCCCCTAGGTGATGTTCGTGCACCTGGGGGAGGTCGGTGACCGGAGGGAACCGGGTGGGGGGCGAGAGCTTTGTAGTTTCTACTCAGTCTTGGCGGTGGGCGGACCCCCACCCGGTTCGCAAGCTCACCGACCTCCCCCAAACCGCGCGAACATCGGTTTAGGGGAGGTGGACATTTGCTAGCCTAAAACAGCCCTTGAAGCTTGCCGGTGCTGTCGCCCAGTTTCTCGACCTTTACGCCGACGTGATCCAGCATGGACAGGAACAGGTTGTTCATCGGAGTATTCTGCGTGAACACCATATGCTGCCCCGTCTTCAACCGTCCGCCCGCGCGGCCCGCCATGAGGATGGGGAGGTCGTCGTGGTTGTGGCGGTTGCCGTCGCTGATGCCGGCGCCGTAGACAATCATGGAGTTATCTAAGAGTGTGCCGTCCAGTTCCTTGATCGACTGCATCTTGTTCAGGATGTAGGCGAGCTGTTCGACATGGAATCGGTCGATCTTTCGTTTCTGTTCGAGCTTGTACGCCTCGTTTCCGTGATGGGACATGTCGTGGTGACCCTCGGAGACGCCGATCTGCGGGAAGCTGCGGTTGCTGCCGTCATTGGCGAACATGAACGTTGCGATGCGGGTCAGATCGGCCTGGAAGGCGAGGACCATCATGTCGCCCATGAGCCGAATATGGTCGCTGTACTCGATGGGGATACCAGTGGGTTTGTTGACACCCTTTAGCGCGTTCATCAGATTCCGAGACTCGACCTTCTGCAGTCGCTTTTCAATCTCCCGAACGCCCGTAAGATATTCGTCCAGCTTCTGCTGGTCGCGCTTGCCAAGCTGCCCCTTTAGCTTCGAGGCGTCCTCCATCACGAAGTCGAGCACGCTCATGCGGTAGCGCTCGCGGCGCGCGCGGGCCTCGGGATCCTCGTCCGTACCCGTGCCAAAGAGCCTCTCGAATACGAGGCGGGGGTTGACCTCTTTCGCATTCGGGGTATTGGATCCTCGCCAGGAGACATTTGAGGAATATGCACAGGAATAGCCCGAATCACAGTCGCCGGCAACCGCGCCACGCTCGCAGCCTATCTCAAGGGATGAGAACCGCGTTCGGGAGCCGATTTCTTGAGCCGCGACTTGGTCCACGGAGATGCCCGCTTCGATATCGGAGCCCGCCGTTTTCTTAACGTGAACACCGGTCAGCCACGTCGCCGTCGAGCGCGCATGATCGCCCGGACCATCGCCTAATGCGAACGCGTTATGTTGTGCTAGACCCGTCAAAACGTTGATCGATCCCTTCAACGGGTTTAGCTCAACATAACGCGTTCGCATTGGGCGATGGTCCGGGCGATCACGCTCGTTCCACGGCGACATGGCTGACCGGCGTTCACGTCAAGAAGACGGCGGGCTCCGATATCGAAGCGGGCATCTCCGTCGACCAGGTCGCGGCTCAAGAAATCGGCTCCCGAACGCGGTTCTCTTCCCTCGAAATAGGCTGCGAGCGTGGCGCGGTGGCCGGCGACTGTGATTCGGGCTATTCCTGTGCGTATTCCTCGAATGTCTCCTGGCGAGGAACCAATACCCCGAATGCGAAAGAGGTCAACCCCCGCCTCGTATTCGAGAGGCTCTTTGGCACGGGTACGGACGAGGATCCCGAAGCCCGCGCGCGCCGGGAGCGCTACCGCATGAGCGTGCTCGACTTCGTGATGGAGGACGCCTCGAAGCTAAAGGGGCAGCTTGGCAAGCGCGACCAGCAGAAGCTGGACGAAT
>JBKJIP010000145.1:0-23698 GCA_046598515.1 Fimbriimonadaceae bacterium
TCGGTGTAACATCCAGCCTCAACCATGTCCGTGTTTGCGGGTTATCGAGAACATGCGGAGTTTGATGAGGCGCTGTCCCCGGCGGCGGCCGTTCGGCCGCACTATGACCGGCTGAACTCGACGCTGACCGACTTCGGGCAGGACGAACTGATCGCTCGCCAAAAGGCGGCCGATTTATTCTTCTTGAATCGGGGTACGACCTTCACCGTTTATAGCGAAGATGTCGGCATTGATCGTGTCTTCCCATTCGACACTGTTCCCCGGATTATCCCCGCCGACGAGTGGGATCGTATCGAGAAAGGCCTCAAGCAGCGGCTCTTTGCCCTGAACAGTTTCCTGAGTGATCTTTACGGATCCCAGAAGATCCTTCGGGATGGGGTTATTCCCCACGAACTCGTCTTGGGCGCGCATCATTTTCGCCGCGAAATGATCGGTGTACAGGTCCCGGAGGGGATCTACGTGCATATCTGCGGAACCGACCTTATTCGAGACAAGGACGGCTCCTGGTTGGTCCTCGAAGATAATCTTCGGTGCCCCTCGGGCGTCAGCTACGTGCTCGAAAACCGTCTGGCGATGCGCCGAATCTTTCCCGAGCTCTTTGCCGGCTACGACGTGAAGCCGGTCGAGCACTACTGCCGGATGTTGCGCGACGTTCTCTACTTCATCGCGCCCCAAACCGGCGATGAGCCGGTTATCGCCCTTCTGACGCCCGGCGTTTACAACTCCGCCTATTTCGAGCACAGCTACCTGGCCAAACAGATGGGCATTCACCTGGTCGAGGGGCGAGATCTGGTTGTCGACGACGATGTCGTCTACATGCGAACGACGCGCGGTCTTCGCCGCGTGGATGCGATTTACCGACGAATCGATGACGACTTCATCGACCCTATCTACTTCAGACCTGACTCCATGCTCGGCGTTGCCGGCATAACCAACGCTTATCGCTCAGGCAATGTCGCCTTGGCGAACGCGCTGGGAACAGGCGTGGCCGACGACAAGGCGATCTACGCCTTGGTGCCGAAGATCATCAAGTATTACTTGGGCGAGGAAGCGATTCTCAACAACGTCGAGACCTACCTGCCGCTCGACGATTCGATCCTCAACTATGTGCTCGAGAACATGGGCGATCTGGTTGTGAAGCGAGTCGATGAGGCGGGCGGGTACGGCATGTTGATTGGACCCCATTCGACCAAAGAAGAAATCGAAGATTTCCGAGCCCGGGTCAGGGCGGAGCCACGGAACTATATCGCGCAGCCGATGATTTCCCTATCCACTCATCCCACGTGGGTTGACGGCAATCTGGAAGGGCGGCGCATCGACTTGCGCCCCTATATCCTGTTCGGCAAGGAGATTCAAGTCCTTCCGGGAGGGCTCACCCGAGTTGCCCTTCGCAAGGGCTCGATGGTCGTAAACTCATCTCAAGGGGGAGGAAGCAAAGACACATGGGTTCTCCGCTGATGCTCGCCCGCGTGGCGAACTCCCTTTATTGGAGCGCTCGGTACTTCGAAAGAGCCGCGAACACTGCCCAACTCCTGCTCGTGACGGCAAACGCGGAAATTCAGCTTCAGGGCATCGACCCGAAAGGAGCCGCTCCTTCGTGGCGACTTACTCGCGAAATGGTCGGCTCCGACGACTTCCACGGTGCCATGCTCGACGGGGAAATGGAGGGTTCGGTGCTCTTCAACCTAACGATGGCACGGGAGAACGCCCGTGCCATACGGGGCGACATTTCAAGTGAGATGTGGGAAGCGTTGAACGTGCTCTTCCTGCAAGCAACGGAAGCCTCACGAACCGAGATCGACCGGAGCGACGTGCTTGCCCTTGGTCGCAAAATCGGGGAGCGCGCCCACCTCCTGCAAGGCATGCGCGACAACATGATGATGCGCGGAGATGCTTGGCACTTTCTTCGCCTGGGCCGGCATTCCGAGCGCGCGATGTGGTCCGCGCTTCTGTTGAACAGCATGTGCCGGAATCTGCCGAGCGCCGATTCGCTGACTTTCCTTTACTTAGGAACTGTGCTGCGATCAGTGAATGGCTTTGAAGCTTATTCCCGGGCTCTGCAAACGATCAGCCCCGAAAAGGTCATGGAGTTCCTGCTGCTGGAGGATCGCTTCCCCAAGTCGGTGCATTTCTGCGTGCAGGAGATAACCAAGTCTCTCCACACGCTAAGCAAAACTCCAGAAGATGTGTTCACGAACGACGCGGAGCAGATCGGCGGCAGCCTTCTCTCCCGCCTTCGGTTCGCGGATGGAGACGATGTGCTCGCCAATGTCGAGGGATTCTTGCAGGGTATTGTCCAGGACCTTAACAAGCTGTCCGCCAGCGTCGTCCAAGAGTATTTTCCTTAGCGGCCGCCATTGGATGAACTTGGAGGCTGGAGCTTCAGATCCCGAACGCCGCGCCAAACACCGTCATTGCCCTTTGTCAGCTTCAGAATCGGATTAAAGCGGCCATCACTTCGGGTTTTGGACCGCTCTTGGGCAGTCACTCGTGGGTCATCATCGAACAAGTATTCGTCGATGTAATGCTCCGGAAAGTCCTTCGCGGTAAGCGTCACGTGAATGTGAATCGGGTCTTGACGACCTGGATAGCCCCCCGGCTTGATTGTCTTGATCTCGTAAGCCCCATCGGCGCCCGTCAGCATCCAGCCGCGAAGTTTGCCGTGGCGGCGCTCATTGCCTCGATTCGTCCCGCGTGAGTAGTTGCCTTGCGAATCGGTGTGATAGACGTAAATCAGAACGCCGGCGGCCGGGGTCTTGCCGTCCGGCTTAAAAACTTTGCCCGTCACAATGATTCGCTCGCCGGGCTCCTTCGCGGCGGCGATGGAGCATGCCGGTCCGACCGACGGCGGTGCCTCGATCGCACCCGACCATTCTCGGCCCGCGAGAGGTTTGGCAAATGACTTGAAATCATTTGATTGAAGGCCAAGGGCCAAGATGGCAGCGAGGATCATGATATTGGACTACTTCCAAGAAGGGTGGGCGAGTTTCGCGATCAACGACTTTTCTAGATCAACTTGCGGGCGAGTGGTGCTAATCTACTTGGAGAGTCATGCTGCTCGAAGTCATTCACGAAACGAAGTTCGTTTATAGTGCGCCGGTCCACGAGACTTACATGGAGTTCCGGTTGACGCCCGTCTCCGACTCCCAGCAGTACCTCCTGCAGCACAAACGCCGATCGACTTGCGGCCGTCACATGCGGCATTACCTGGACCATTTCGGGAACCATGTCACGTACTTCAACTGCATCCAAGCCGTCGATGAACTGACGATCGGCTTTGAGAGCGTGGTCGAGACGCGGGAAGGCGCGCGGCCCGGCGACGATAGCCCGATTATCTTGCGTGACAGTCTCGCGCCCAGCTCCTTGGTCCCGTTCAGCGAGGTCGTTCGGGACTACGCGGCACGATTTCAAGTTTCCGCACCATCCGTTCGGATCGCGGCGGAGCGGATCGCGAAGGAGATCTACGGGACGTTCCTTTACGTTCCGGGGGTCACTGACTCGAAGACAAAGGCCGATCAGTTCATCGAGCAACGACAGGGCGTCTGTCAAGACTTCGCTCATCTCATGATCGCTTGCTGTCGACTGAATGACATTCCCGCCCGATATGTCAGCGGCTACATCTTCCTGGAGGCTCACGAGGATCGGGCCGAGGCTTCGTTGGCAAGCCACGCCTGGTGTGAGATATTCGATCCCGCGTCCGGTTGGATCGGCATCGATCCCACGCATGATCTCTGGGTGGGGGAGCGCCATGTTCGCTTGGGCGTCGGGCGAGACTTCGACGATGTGCCGCCGAACCGCGGCGTCTATCGCGGTCTGTCTGCGGAGACCGTCTCTGTAGGCGTAACCATTCGCCCAATGACTTCCGCGGCCCTCGAGGATTCGAGCCGCCGCTACTTCGCGCCGTCTCCGCAGACGGCAACAAGGCAGACGAGAAAAGCACCCGCGATTTCAGTTCTGCAGCAAGCGGCGCTTGCCCAGCAGCTTCAGCAGCAGCAGTAGCCAGCGTCAACGACAGCTTCGCGGTTCCGAGGCCGTACGTAGTTTGCGAGTCGCCCACCAGTAGGAGCGGCGGGGCCGATGATGACAGTCCGCGCAAGCCACCCGCCGCGACACGATCATTCGCGGCCCACATTTGGCGAGTGCCCATCTGGCCTGGATTTGTTGCATGCGCTACGAGGCACGTTGGCATCCTCGCACTCCCTTGGCTTTGGGATGCTTTGGCAGTTTTTCTATGTGCGATGCCGGCAGGATGCCATCCCCGCGCCTTGCAAAAATTTCACTGGATCGTCGCGTTGGCGACGCCTTGCGCGTGGCATTCTGCCTGCAGGGCATCCAGGATGTCTTGTACATACTCGGCCGATAGACCCTCAACCCAACCGCAACGGATCACGTGAGATACCCCGTTGGGATCGGGGCCGTTGATCTCGCCGTACTCGGTGTCCACGGTGATGGTCATCGGCCGGCCCTCGGTACGAATCCTTAGCTGCTCGACCAAACTCGCCAAATGCGGGCGGATATCATCGATGCTCGAGGCGTCGGACACGCCGATAAAGAGATTGCCGAACTGATCCGTGCCTTCCCATTGCATGCCTTGAAGTGTACTGCGTCACTTCAAGCGGATATAGCCGGCTTCGAGCTCGATCACGCCTTCCTTATAGAGGGTTCCGATCAGCTTCTTAAACGCACCCTTGCTGAGGCCGAACTTGCGCTGGATCTCATCGGGACTCGATTGATCGGAAAAAGGCAAGCGTCCGCCGGACGATCTGAGCTCGGCGATAAGCCGATCCCGCTCACCCAGGACTGCCGCATATCCCTGCGGACGAAGAGATACTGCCACTCGGCCGTCCTCTTTGCGCACCGCTTTGACGAATCCGTCGCGGACTTCGCCAACCTGCAGCCGCTCCACCCACTCATCCTTAAAAAGGGATCCACGGATGAAGTCGTTCACGATCACCGTCATCGCATCGTGTCCGTGCTCGGTGACCATGATGCGAATCGGCTGACCTACACGCAGGCCCCAACCTTCGATCTGGGTGAAGCGACGCAGCCGGGATGAAGCCACTGGTCGCCCGGAGACTTCGTCCAGATAAACCCGCACGACGTAGTCGCGCCCAATCTCCATCGGAACTCCCTGTTCCTTCGGAGGGCAAAAGAGATCCTTGTCGAGTCCCCACTCCAGAAAAGCACCGCTGCTGTTAACGGCCACACATTTTAACTTCGCGAATTCCCCTACCACGGCAATAGGTTTCTTAAGGGTGGCGATTGGACGGTCTTCGGAGTCGGTGTAAACGAAAACGCGAAGGATGTCGTCGACATGCATCGTCTCCGCGCATTGATTGTTGGGCAGCAAAACCTCGCCCTCTTCATCGCCCAGATAGAGGCCGTACATGGAATCCCGCAGGACCCGGAGATCGTTGAATTCGCCGATTCTCATTCTTCTTCTTCCACCGCGCCCAGCCGCCGGACAATGCAGCCCTTCATTTTCGGCTCTACAAAGATGTACATCGTGATGTCCCCCGACCGCACGATCGCGGCTCCGGCGTGCCAATCGTCGACGACTAGATCACGTAATGTTCGCCGCACCTCGCCGCGCATGGAGTGGGCTTCGACAGCTTCCATGGAAGGATAAATCACCGTGGCCTCGGCGTGGGTCATGTCACGCAGGCCAAGCGAAGAGAGGGTCGTTTCGAAGGTGTGATAGCCGGAGTCATCAAAGAAGAATCGGTTACCGAACTTGGCTCTCGGCGTGCCAAAGAACTGCCGAAACTTCTTCTCCATATGGCCGGGCACGAAGTTCTCAACGAACTCTTCGAACGCAGTCTCCGAATCCTCTTCGGAGAGCGGACGGACCGCGCCCCAGAGCTTCTTCCACTTTTCGAGCCGACCTTCCGGCGTGATGGGTTTTTTCATGATTAGACAGGGGTGAATGGTGAATGGTGAATAGGCGAACAGTTTGAAGGCAGCGAATACTTTGTGGCCGGAGCCGATGTGGGTGAGACCGAAAAATCACTCGATCCCTCTATTCACCACTCACGATTCACCATTCACACTGCCCCCATTACCAATACGGCGAATCCTTGCAATACTTCCGAATATCCTCGGCATAGGATGGTGGCTTGACGTCAGTCTCGCCAACGCCGTAACGCAGCATCGCGATCTGCCCGGCGTGATAGGAATCGTGGTGAGTAAGCATCGCGACGTGCCATCGAATCGGTTCATCCCGTCCTTGCTGGCAAGGCCTCAACTCCTCGAGCTGTTCTTCGCGAAGATCGCCCCAAGAAGCCATCCAATACTCATGGGTCTTGTCCAAGTACTCGAGTGTCGCCGGCCAAGAGGGTTCAAACGTCTCAAGCTGGTCGGCCAAATCATGCCAACGCAATTCGGTATTCCGAAATCCAATGCTGCCGTAGATCATCTTGCCGGTCGCGATGTGGAGCACGATGTTGCTAATACATGCGTCCGAATGAAGGTAGTCGGGCCCATTGTTTGGCAGAATCGTCCAGGATTGACCCTCGGTGACTCCCTCGAGGGCAACTTTCAGTTCGCGGAACGCGAAATCTGCGCTGTATTTCA
This sequence comes from Fimbriimonadaceae bacterium, assembly GCA_046598515.1. Classification (GTDB taxonomy): domain Bacteria; phylum Armatimonadota; class Fimbriimonadia; order Fimbriimonadales; family Fimbriimonadaceae; genus JANJUB01. Next base: position 6,574 of record JBKJIP010000145.1, read on the forward strand.
GATAATGGATGGCAGACATACGGATACCTAATAGTATGTCACGATGAAGGGTGCCTTCCGAGATTAGCGGCCTTCGCCGCCTATGGCTTTTTGCCCGTCCTCACCGCGGCCAGGTGATCGCCGCGACAACCTACAGCACTCTGGGCAAGGTGATGGATGTCGTGCCCGAAGTCCTCATCGGCGCCGTCATCGATGTCATCGTGCGAGGCCAGGATTCCTTTTTTGCCGTCCAGTTCGGCGTTCACGATCGGTGGCATCAGCTCCTAATTCTTGCCGTGCTGAACGCTTTCGCATGGATCTTCGAATCCCTTTTCGGGTATCTGAGCGCCATAACTTGGCGAAATCTGGCGCAGACCATCGAGCATGAGATCCGGACCGACCTCTATTCGCATGTCCAAGGGCTCGAGGTCGCATGGTTCGAGGATACAACGAGCGGCGGGCTGCTCAGCGTTCTCAACGACGATATAAATCAGCTGGAACGATTCCTCGATAATGGAGCGGCCTCCATTATCGTTGTCTTCTGGAATGTTGTTCTGGTAGGAGCCGTCTTTGCCGCCTCCTCCCTGCTTTTAACAGCTTTGGCGTTCCTCCCCATCCCCATCATCGTTCTTGGCTCCATTCGATATCAGAAGAAGCTCGAGCCGCTTTATGCAAAGGTTCGCGAATCTGTTGCGGAGCTTAGTTCAACTTTGAGCGCGAATCTTGGTGGTATCACAACGATCAAGGCATTCACGGCTGAGGCGCGCGAGGCGGCGCGTCTGGGGCTCGTCTCCAACGATTACCGTGCCGCCAATCGAGCGGCCATAAGGTTTTCATCTGCGTTCGTGCCGTTGATTCGGATGGTCATCCTCACCGGATTCACCTGTACGCTTATCATCGGCGGTTGGCTGGTTTTGAACGGGAGAATGCAGGTCGGAATCTACTCCGTGCTCGTCTTCATGACGCAGCGCCTTCTGTGGCCGCTAACCGCTCTGGGAGACACTCTCGACCAATATCAGCGGGCGATGGCCTCGGTCAAGAGAGTTTCGGATTTAAGGGATGTCCGGCCGATCATGCAAGACGGTGTGAAGGCCCTGGACGGGCTCGTCAGCGGAGAAATCCGCTTAGAGGATGTCTCGTTTGGCTACGGCGACGGAGTCGACATCCTCAAAGGCATCAATCTCCATGTCCCCGCCGGGGAAACCCATGCGATCGTCGGCGCGACGGGGTCGGGAAAATCGTCCCTCGTGCGTCTCTTGCTTCGCTTCCATGATCCGCGCAACGGGGCGGTCTCGATCGATGGTCAAGACATCAAAGAAGTGACCTATTCCAGCCTCCGGCAGATCATGGGTTACGTCAGCCAGGATGTCTTCCTCTTCCACGGCACCGTTCGGGACAATATCGCCTACGGTCGTCCCGAGTCAACTCTGGATGAGGTGCAGCAAGCCGCCCAATCAGCCGAAGCTCACGAGTTCATATTGCAGCTTCCCAATGGGTACGACACCGTCGTCGGAGAGCGGGGGCAAAAGCTCTCGGGCGGTCAAAGGCAACGCCTATCGCTGGCTCGGGCCATTCTTCGCGATCCGGCAATCTTGGTTCTGGACGAAGCGACCTCGGCGGTCGATAACGAGACGGAAGCTGCGATTCAGCGATCCCTCGAACACGTCACGAAGAACCGCACTTCGGTGGTGATCGCGCACCGGCTCTCGACGGTGAGAAATGCCCACCGCATTTGGGTTCTCGAAGCAGGACAAATCGTTGAAGCCGGCACGCATGAAGAACTCCTGGAGAAGACCGGACTCTACGCCGCGCTGTGGCGCGTGCAGACCGGCGAATAGAACGAACGATTCACAATAAGCGTAGGACCCCAAGGCAAATGGAAAGCGGCACTCCCCCCACTACGGCACTGGTTGACATTCAAGCTAGCAAAGACCATCGCAACATCGCGATCGATCGCGTGGGCGTGCGGAATGTGAAGTATCCGATCGTCGTTCTCGATAGAGAGTATGAGCGCCAACACACAATTGGCAACTTTACGCTGACCGTCGATCTTCCCCACGAGTTTAAGGGGACGCACATGTCCCGATTTCTGGAGGTCCTGAACGACAACCGCAGTGAAGTCAGCGTGAACGTGATTCCAGTTATTTTGGAAGGACTCCGGGAGCGACTTCATGCCGAGAAGGCTCACATCGACGTCAGATTCCCCTTCTTCATGCGGAAGAAGGCGCCCGTGACTGGGAAGTGCGGGATGATGGAGTACGACTGCCGGTTCATCGCGGAGAAGAACGCAGAGACCGATTTCGTCATGGAAGTCATCGTGCCCGTCACCACGCTCTGCCCGTGCTCAAAAGAAATCTCAGCCTACGGCGCCCATAACCAGCGTGGCTACGTCACGACGCGGATTCGATTCAACGAGATGGTTTGGCTCGAAGAGATCATCGAGATCGTCGAAGCCTGCGGGTCGGCCCCCCTTTTCCCCGTTCTCAAGCGGCCCGATGAGAAGTGGGTGACCGAGCACGCCTACGATAACCCTCGGTTTGTGGAGGATATGGTGCGCGAAGTTGCCCTGGCATTGGACAAGGATGGGAGGATTACGTGGTACGAGATCGAAGTCGAGAATCACGAGTCGATTCATGCCCATAACGCCTACGCGACTCTTGTTCGACAGAAATAATCAGACCAGACCAGACCAGACCAGCGTATACTCGTAGTGTGACTATACGCAATGTCAGTGAGGCAAAGGCCGAATTGTCGGCGTTGCTCGTAAAAGTGGAGGCTGGCGAAGAGGTCGTCATTGCAAGGCATGGCCGACCGGTAGCCAAACTGGTGCCCGTCGTTTCAGATGAGAGGCCCCGTGAACTCGGCACGTTGAAGGGGCAAATCTGGATCGCAGAAGACTTTGACGCACCTTGCCCCGAGATAGAGGAAGCATTCGAGGGCTCGGATATTGAACCTGCTGCTTGATACTCACGTTTGGCTCTGGTGCCTTGAGGCCAACCCACGTCTCGCCGAAGAACATGCGAACCTGATTCGAGATGGTCGGAACCGCATCTACCTCAGCGTTGTCAGCTACTGGGAAGTTTCGATAAAGCGCTCGCTCGGCAAAATCAGTGTCCCCGATCAACTTCTTCCCGCAACAAGCGAACAAAGAATGGAATGGCTACCAGTCGAACTCATCGACGTGTTAGCTCTAGATGAGCTTCCCATTTTTCACCGAGACCCATTCGACAGAATCCTCATTTCCCAGGCACGGGCGAGAAACCTGACGCTGCTAAGTTCAGACAAACGCTTAACGGAATATGACGGGTGTTTGGACCTGCGGATATGTTAAGTCACGATGTCACCGAACCCATGATAAGATAAGTCAATGCTATCCATCCTTCTCGCGTTGGCAAACCAAGCCGTAGAGCCCAATGCTGAAAACTATCGGCAGTGGCTGACGTTCATACAGCCGGACGCAAAGGAGCAGGCGTACAAGGAGATCGACTGGCGCGTCAAATTCTGGGACGGCGTGACCGAGGCGAAAGAGCTCGGCCGGCCCATCCTCCTTTGGACGATGAACGGGCATCCGCTCGGCTGCACGTGAAACAATGGCGTCCGCGGACGCCAGTTGGTCTGGTCAGACCCTGAAATCAAGAAACTCAGTAAAGAGTTCGTCACGGTGGCCGATGAAGCCTACTACCTCTATCCCGAAAACCCGCAGCACCTCGAGCGGGCCGGCTCGCGGGAAGATCATCGATTCTTCCGCAAGTTTGGAGAGCAAATGCCGCCCGGTGACTGGAATCGAGGAACGAAGCAGGGGATCTACATGATGGGTCCCAACTCGGAGTACCTGGAGGGCCGCTTCGCTGCCTCCAGCGAGCCTGAAGATATCAAGGCCCGCCTGCGACGCGCTCTGGCGCGCTGGGAGACCCTCCGCAAAGAGAAGGGCTACGGAAACAAGCCGATTCCCACAAAATCTTGGGCTCCGCCCCCCGACGTCGTGGGCGATCTCATCCTTCGCGTGAATGCGCGCGACCTGCCGCGAGGAGGAAGTGATAAAAGTGGGGCGAGGCGCCATGAGATGACGCAGTCGGGGATGTGGCTGGACTTCGTCAAGTGGGCCTGGAATGAGAACTGGTTCGCACTCGAAAAAGCCAACGCTCTGGTTCCGAAAGGAACGGGTCCAGAACCCGTGAATCCAGCAATCGTCCGACGAATGGCCAGCGAAGTGCTGATCGATAATGTGCGTGGCCAAATCTCCGAGTGGCGGCCAGACGAAGTAAAAACCGCCGCAATCACGATGAAGCGATTGCCTTCTGGCCGAATTGAATATACGGGCTCAGTCGCCATGTCGTCCGGTGCCCGCGGATTCGATGGCAAAGTGTATGGTCAGGGGAGTTGGGACGGCTCGAAGTTCACGGAACTCGATGTCGTCGTGATCGGCATTCGCCGAGGGGCTGGCAGTTTCAATCAGCGCGAGCGCGATCCGGGGCCAGCGCCACTGGGGATAACACTAAGCTTAAGGCGGAAATAGCGACCTACCAACGAATCAGGTTCGCGCCCCACACGAGGCCAGCTCCGAACCCAACGGTCATCACCAGCATTCCGGGCTTGAGTCGTCCGGTGACAACCGCCTCATGGAGGGCGAGCGGGATGGATCCGCCGCTCGTGTTCCCGTAGCGGTCCACGTTCACGAAGACCTTCTCGTCGGGCAGCTTCAGTCTTTCTGCAGCCGATTTGATGATTCGGAGATTGGCTTGATGAGGCACGAAAAGGTCGATGTCGTCGGCCGTTATTCCCATGTCATCAAGAATCCGGCAGCAAGCGTCGCCCATAGCGTTGACCGCAAAACGATACACCTCGGCGCCGGCCATGAATATTTTCGTGTTGAAGTTCGCGGAATCTGGCCGGCTGATCGGGTGACGACCGCCTCCCGCCTCGATGAGAATATGTTTTGCCCCTCCGCCGTCGGATAGGAGGACGGTCTTCAGCACCCCCCGGTCGGTGTTTTCTTGGGCTTCGATGACCACCGCTCCGGCTCCATCGCCAAAAAGGACGCAGGTGGAACGATCGGTCCAGTCGACATACTTCGTGAGCACATCGACGCCAACCACCAAAGCCCGCTTGATCGTGCCGCACTCCAGCATCGCCGATGCCGTCGCCAGCGAATAGATAAACCCGGCGCAGGCGGCCCCAACATCATAGGAACCCGCGCGCTTCGCGCCGATGGCGTCTTGGACGAGACAAGAGGTGCTTGGAAAGAGATAGTCGCCGGTGACGGTTCCGACGACGACCATGTCGAGGTCCATCGCATCGACATTCGCGCGGCGGAGGGCTTCGCGGGCGGCGGTGATCGAAAGGGTGCTCGCCGTCTCGTGGTTCTCCGTAATCCGTCGCTCTTGGATACCCGTTCGCTGGGTGATCCATTCGTTGCTGGTATCTACCAGCCTTTCGAGATCAGCGTTGGTCAAGACCTTGGTCGGCACACAGTGACCGGTTCCGATGATGACCGCGCGAGTGGACATGTCTTATGAGTGATACCCGGATCAAGTTCACTTCCGTCAGGAATGGGTAAATCGACCGTAGAGAAAGCCACCCTTTCCCGGCTATAATGCCAGTGTGCCGCCAGGGATCGGTGGCACGGGTGGAAACTAGGGATGGCAACCATGCGCGTACAGCAGCAGGGTAAGAAGCGAGAGCCCGATCTCTCGCATCGCACCTTTGATATTTTGGGCATAGTCCTGCTTGCCCTGGCCGTGATCACATTCGTGTCGCTCATGCTCTCGGGCACCGGCGTTCTGGGCGGTGCCATCAATGGCCTGTTCCGGGCTCTCTTCGGCCGGGGATCTTACATCGTTCCCATCTTCCTCGCTCTCCTCGGCGGCAGCTTTATCGCGGGCAAGCGAAAGATAGAGATCACCCATATGGGCATCGGCCTAACCCTGATCTTCTTGTCCATCCTCGGCATGCTTGCCGGGGCGAAGGCCGGCGACTACTTCGATCTCGATGTCGTGGCCAAGACTGGCGGCTACTTCGGGGCCGTGCTCGGCTGGATGTTCGGGAGCCTCTTGGGTCGAGCCGCTATTGTCGGACTCGGGTCGCTCATCTCGATCGGCTTGATCCTCTGCATCCCCATACCTTTGAAAGCCCTTCTGGGCCGAGCCAAGGACCAGGCACAGGAACTCAAAGAGAAGGCCAAACCCGTGGTCAGCGAAGCTCGGCCTCGCAAGGCACTGGTCGCGGTCCGAGACAACGAAGCCGTGAATGACACGCCGGTTCGTGCGATCGAAGAGCCGCGGCAGAAGAGGAAGCCCATCGTACGAGACATGGCCCCAGTGGCGGCTTCGATCGATACGCCGACTCCCGCGGAAGGCTATCAGCTTCCGCCTTTAAGCCTCCTCGCCGATCCCGTTCCCAAGCCGAAGCGGTCGGCGACGGAAATGCAGAAGAACATCGATATCCTCGAGAGCACGCTCGAAGAGTTCGGCATCGATGCGAATGTCGTCGAAGTTGCGACTGGGCCCACGGTCACTCGCTATGAGTGCCAGCTCGGCCCGGGAATCCGCGTAGCGCGCATCACCGCGTTGGCCGATAACATCGCGATGAACCTCGCCGCTTCTCAGGTTCGCGTCGAGGCACCCATCCCCGGCAAGGCGGCCATCGGCGTCGAGGTGCCCAACTCGGCCCCCTCTCCGGTAACTCTGCGCGAAGTGCTGGATACCAAGGAGTTCGCCGAGAATCCGGCCAAGCTCATGCTGGGCCTCGGGCAGGATGTCAGCGGTGTCAACAAGTACGCCGACCTTACTCGGGCTCCGCACCTTCTGATCGGCGGTGCCACGAACAGCGGCAAGTCGATTGGCCTTGCGAGCGTGATCATGAGCATCTTGATGCGGAACACGCCGAAGGATTGCAAGTTCGTCATGATCGACCCCAAGCGGGTCGAGCTCAGTCTCTTCGATGGCATTCCCCACCTTCTTTGCCCGGTCATCAAGGACGTTAAGGAAGCTCCAGGAGTCCTGCGTGCCGTTTGGCGCGAGATGGATCGCCGGTACGACGTGCTCAGCGAGCACGGCGTGCGGAACATCGACGGTTGGAATGCGAAGTGCTCTTTCCAAGAGCGGATGCCCTACATCGTCGTCGTCATCGACGAGCTCGCTGACTTAATGATTCAGGCCGCGGCCGAGGTCGAGACGTCGATCGTTCGGCTCGCCCAACTCGCCCGCGCCGTCGGCATTCACCTGGTTATTGCGACGCAGAGACCTTCGGTCGACGTTATCACGGGAACGATCAAGGCCAACATTCCTTCGCGAATCGCCTTCGCGGTCTCTTCGCAGATCGACTCTCGCACCATTCTCGACCAAAAGGGCGCCGAGGACCTGATTGGCAAGGGCGACATGCTCTTTATGCCCATAGATGCTTCGAAACCTCTCCGCGTCCAGGGCTGCTATGTCAGCGAGAAAGAGATCGAGGCGGTCTGCCAGTTTTGGCGAGCTCAGGAGAAACCGGCTTACGTCCTACAGCCTGTTGCTGAAGCCGCGAACGGCATGGCCCGCGGCGACACTTCGGACGAGACACCCGATGACGATCCACTGTGGCAAGAAACGGTGCGATGGGTCGTGGACCGAGGTCAAGCGTCGACTTCCATGCTCCAGCGCCGGTTCTCGATCGGTTTCCAACGCGCTTCTCGCCTTCTCGACATGATGGAAGAGCGGCAGATCGTCGGCCCGCGCGATGGCCCCCGGCCGCGAGAGGTCCTGATCGATCCGATCGAAGTGGAAGCGTTGTTCGGGCGGACCGTTTACGGAGAAGTCGGCATCCGAGAAGAGCTTCTAGAAGAAGAAGTCTAGAGCAAGAAGCCATGTGGGTCGCGGATGCCCGTCCCGCGACATCCCTCCTACCCGCGCAAATAAGGATTTCCACTCGGCGGAGTGACCGCCACTCGCTCGAACTGGCCAAGCCAGTCGCCTTGGACGTGCGCATGTCCGCGCATCCCTTCTCCACATGATCCCCAAACGGCTGGATTTGTGCGAAGTTCCAACTGCTTCACCGTCGGCGCGGTGATCTTAATGTACAGCTTGGTTTTCGGGTCGTCGAAGTCCAAGTAGTCGGCATCGAATATCGTTTCTCCGATGTGATTGATCGCGAACCGCGCCGTGATCTGGGCATCCTGGATGATGATAACGCGGGTCTCCTTTTGGTCCCCTTTCTCCTGACGAAGCCCGTAAAGGATCGATCCGAGCGTGAGTCCGCCCCCGCCCAGACCGAGGAGAATGCCCAATCCAACCAGAGCCACGCCGGCGTTGCCCACGGCCAGAGAGCTGACCAGGCCGAAGAAGATGCATCCGAACCCCACGACCATGCTTCCGATGCCGGCCATGAAGAGGGTGCTGATCTGGTTTGAGTCCTTCTTGCGCATTGGACCTATGCTGACTGAAACCAAACCCCGAGCGCAAGACTTGACCAATGAAAAAGCGGACCCTTCGCCGGGCCCGCCTTGAGTGATGAAGATTAGAGTCGCTTCATCGAGATCGCGGACTTCAACTCCATCGGTTTGGCGCCTTGCCCGCCTCCGGCGAACGTGCCGCCGACCGTCATCTGCATGATTTGCGCTTGGCCATCGGCCATAAGGAGCGAAATGGTGCCATTGCCCTTCATGTTCGCCATGCCGCTCATCGTCATCGTGACGCCGATCTGCGCGCACTGCTTGCCGTCGATCACCTTCAGACCCAGGAACTTGTAGTTCGCTTTTGCGGACCCACCGCCCTGAGGCATGCCAATCGTCCCGGCCCACGTGTGTCCGACCTTAATCGCTTCAGTCGGCATCTTGATGTTACTGAGCGACGCTCCGGCGGCTCCAGCGCCGACCGGCTCGCCGGTCGACTTGATCTGGTATGTCGCGACCTGAGGCTTTTGGTTGTTCATAGGCTTGCCCTTCGAGATGGGCGGGCCTGACGTTGCGACGACCGTATAGACATCGCCCTTAACGCCGGTGCATTTGATCTTCATCGGCATGTCGACATCCATGTTCTGATTCATGATGGCGGTCGACGTACGCATGTTGTAGCTGAGCGTCTTGCCGACGTTATATTTCAGCCGGAACTTATACTTGTCGCCAACCTTGGTAACTTGGCCCTGAGCGGCAATGGCCATGCTAAGGAGCAACACGGCGCCGACAATCCGAAATCGTGAGTTCATCATCTTGATATACGTCCCAGCCCGGAAAGCGTTGTCGAAACACTATCTTAACAGGGCTTGCAGTAGTCTAACAGTATGGATCTTTCCAGACGTTCCTTACTAGGTCTTGGGGCTCTCTCAATGGTCGGTGCCGCCCATGCGCTGCCGCGCCGGGAAGGCATTTGGGGGGTAAAGAAGCCGAAGAACATCATCTTCATGGTCGCCGACGGCATGGCCGCGTCCCTGCCGACCATGACCGACTATTTCCAGCAGTTGACGAAGGGCCATCGGTCCTACTGGGCGGAGCTGATGGGTATGGATTATGCGGTCAGCGCCCTTCAGGAGACGCGGTCTCTCAGCTCCATAGTTACCGACTCTTCCGCCGCCAGCTCGGCGTGGGGGAGTGGCAGGCGCATCTGGAACGGCATGGTCAATATGTATCCCGACAAGACTGCCCTTCGGCCGCTCACGGACATCATGAGCTCGATGGGGGTCAAGTGCGGCCTCGTCACGACGACGACCATCACCCACGCCACCCCGGCCGGCTTCGCCGTGAGCTGCGTGCATCGTGGACTTGAGGGCACGATCGCCCAGAGCTACATGAAGTCGGGGGTGAGCGTGCTTATGGGTGGGGGGAATCGCTTCTTCGATCCCGCCAAAAGAGCGGACAAGCTCGATCTCTACGGCCAGTTTGCAAGTTGGGGATTTGAGGTCGCAAAGGACCGGAATGCGATGCTTGCCCACAAAAATGGAAAGTTCTTGGGCATTTTTTCGGACTCCCACTTGCCCTTTACCATCGACCGGGATAACAGCCCCGAGCTTCAAAAGCAGGTCCCGACGCTCGCCGAGATGACCGCGAAGGCCATCGAACTTCTAAAGGGAGGACGAAACGGCTTTTTACTTCAGGTCGAGGGTGGAAAGGTTGATCATGGAGCTCATGCGAACGATGTCGGCGCCACGTTCTTCGATTTGATGGCGTTCGAGGATGCGGTCAAAGTCGCGGTTGACTTCGCGCTCGCCGATGGCGAGACGCTCGTGATTGTCACGTCCGACCATGCGACGGGCGGCCCTTCCCTGAACGGCGACGGGACTGAGTATTTCGATTCCACCGCCGGCCTGAAATCACTCAGTGACATGAAGGCCTCGGTGGGAGTGGTCATCGATGCCTTCGGCAAAGATGCGGACAAGGCGATGGTACAGGACATCGTTCAAGCGAAACTCGGCATCAAGCTAAGCGGCGACGAAGCCGAATCGATCTCTTCGATCAACAAGGGCGTCAGCCCGTTCAAGGTGGCGAAGTTCTACAGCTCCAAATCTTCGGGCATAGGCGCGATTCTGGGGAATCACTGCAAGGTCACTTGGACGAGCGGTAACCATACTTGTGATCACGTTTTGGTTACGGCCGTGGGACCCGGCTCGGAGAAGATCCATGGCGTCATCAAGAACACCCACTTCTTCGACCTCATGCTTGAGATGAAAGGCGCGAAGTGGTCGAACCCGACGATGACCTTCGAGGAAGCGGCGAAGCACATGAAGAATCTGAAGGAAGGCGACTCGGGCGGAGTGCCCCAGATCGCCGAAACGCCCGAAGATCTTTCTCACGCGGGCTTGCTCTGAAAGAAAACAGACCGGCCAAAGGTGGCCGGTCTGTTTCTCATGCGCCTGACGCCCCAGGGGATGAGTTAGTTACCTTCGCGATAGCGAGCCCACATGCGGTCCATGCGGGTCTTCTGATCGTCGGTGAAGCTGGTCATGCAGTTGTCATCAGACGTGTCCATGTAGTTCTCGATCGGGTCGAGACCAGCTTTGCTCGGGCACGTGTCCTGTCCAACCGGACAGCCTACACTGCCAACTCCTTGGGCGGGCGTGTCTCCGATACCGTCCGAACGCTTCTGCCCGCAGCCGTACTCAAAGGTGTGATAGAGGCCGAGCCAGTGGCCGACTTCGTGAATCGCGGAGTCACCGAGGTTGTAGTTAACGGCCGTGCCGCCAGGAAGTGTGTCGAATCGGACTACGACGCCATCCTTAAAGGGTGCTGAAGCGTAGTCCCAAGGATAGCTTGAATAACCTCGAACCGTTCCGCCGATGGAATAGATATTGAGATCGATCGCGGAGCCTTGGTGCAGAGCTTGCTTCATCTCGGCTTCTTCCGGTGACCCCTCGGTCGCGTTGAACCAGGAGGGATTGGTTGTGCGAGTAACTGTTGCCAGCGCAAAAGAGTATCCGCGAGCGCCAAGGGCGTTGTTTAATTCATCGATCTGATCGTCGATCCATGGCTGCGGCACATCGCCCTGTGCCTCAGAAATGCCAGTGTTGATCACGTGAAAATGCACGTTGATCACCGCCGCCGGAGCTTGGGCAGGGCCCATAGCGACCTTCGTGTCGATGAACGCGCGCTGACTGGCGGATACGTCGGGTGTGGCACAGAGAAGAGCCGCCGCGGCTCGTCCGGTTTCGGTTGCGAGTCCCGAACCCGCGCAGCCGTGGATAGATAGAGCTCCGCCGACAAGCAGGGCCGAGCAAAGATAAGTTTTCAAACGCATGTAGCCTCCAAAGATCATGGCCCTCCCCTTTTGAAGAACCGCCATACATGTTACGGGACGGCGACTTCAAATGAAAACGGTCTCACTAAAACCTGACAAGTTTCTCTAGGTTTTGAAAGCCCCTGTTTCGGGTCGAATCATTAAGGCCCTTAACAAATCCTTAATCATTCGCCGGTAGCTTCTGGGATGCTCAAAAGAGGAAAGTTATGAATCTCAAGAAGAACCAGTTAGTGAGCCTCGCCGCGATCGTCGGCATGGCAGTCATCGGGGTTGGCTTCGGCTGCGGCAAGGGTGGCGAAACAACCACGAGCGGAACCCCGGGAATGTCAGCCGCCGGGCTGGAAGGCAATATCACCATCGACGGATCCAGCACCGTCTATCCCATCTCCCAGGCCATGGCCGAGGAGTTCATGAAGACCGGCGATAAGGTCAATGTCACCGTAAGCCAAAGTGGTACCGGGGGCGGCATGAAGAAGTTCGTAGCGGGCGAGATCGACATCTGCGATGCGAGCCGACCGATTGAAGATGAGGAGATTGCAAAAGCGAAAGAGGCCGGCATCGAGTTCATCGAGATTCCCGTGGCCTTCGACGGATTGAGCATCGTCGTCAACAAGGAAAACACGTTTGCCGACACACTCACCGTAGATGAGCTCAAGAAAATGTGGGAGCCCGATAGCAAGGTGAACAACTGGAAGGATGTGCGCGCCGGCTTCCCGGATGTTCCGCTCAAGCTCTTCGGGGCGGGCACGGACTCCGGAACGTTCGAATACTTCACCGAGGCCATCGTGAAGAAGAAGAAGGCGAGCCGGACGGACTACACGGCAAGCGAGAACGATAACGACCTCGTCACGGGCGTCAAGGGGGAGAAAGGCGGCCTTGGATACTTCGGCTACGCTTACTACCTCGAGAACAAGGATGACCTCAAGATCGTGAAGGTCGATGGCGGCAACGGCGGAGTCGAGCCCTCGGAGGCCACGATCAACGACGGCACCTATGCGCCGCTTTCGCGTCCGATCTTCATCTACGTGAAGAAGTCCTCGCTAGAGAAACCCCACATCAAGGCGTTCATCGAGTACTACTTGAGCGCGGCAGGCATGGAGTGGATCAAGGATACAGGCTACGTGGCCCTCCCCGAGAAGGCTTATGAGTTGGGTCGCAAGCATGTGGCCGAAATGGCTACCGGTACGCGCTTCAAGGGCGTCCAGCCGGGTATGAAGATCGAAGACGTTCTCGCGAACGAAAGCAAGTAAGGCTCACCTCACATGGCTAGTGTCCCGGTCACAAAAATCGATATCTCTCGAAAGCGGACCGGGTTCTCGGTCTTCAAGGAAGGCGCCATCAAATGGGCTTGTGCCATCTGCGCCTTCCTTTCCGTGCTCACCACCGTGGGCATCATTTTCTCCCTCCTCTCGGAGGGAATTCATTTCTTCCAGCGTGTCGCGATCGCGGAGTTCTTCACGAGCACGAAGTGGTCGCCGACCTTCGCTGACCCCCACTATGGCGTGCTGCCCCTAATCTGGGGCACGGTCGTTATCACGATCGGGGCGGGTCTGATCGCCATTCCCATGGGCTTGCTCATCGCCGTCTATCTGAGCGAATATGCCAGTCCCCGGCTACGTGGATGGCTTAAGCCCATTCTCGAACTGCTGGCGGGCGTTCCCACCGTTGTCTATGGCTTCTTCGGAGTGTTCGTCGTCACGCCATTCTTGAAGACAATCATTCCCGGCATAAGCGTCTTTAACGCCCTGTCGGGCGCGATCGTGGTCGGGATCATGATTTTGCCCCTTGTATCGTCGCTCTGCGAAGACGCGATTCGGGCGGTACCTCGCGGGCTTCGCGAAGCCGCTTATGGACTGGGCTCGACCAAACTCGAGGTGACCGTTCGCGTCGTCATTCCTGGTGCGCTTTCGGGGATCATGGCCAGCTTTATCCTGGCGCTGTCCCGCGCGGTCGGCGAGACGATGGCCGTAACCCTGGCCGCGGGTTCGACGCCGCAATTAACGATGGACCTTCGCCAGCCCATCCAAACCATGACGGCCTATATCGTCCAAATCAGTAAGGGGGACACGCCAGCGGGAACGACTCCGTATTACACGCTGTTTGCCGTCGGCCTGACCTTGTTCGCGATGACTTACATGCTCAACGTGCTCGCCAATCGCCTCGTGAAGAAATATCGGCAGGTGTATTCGTGAGAAAGGTTAAGGATCGTACATTCGCCGTTCTATGCTTGGTAGCGACTCTCATCGGCGTGGTCCTGCTGCTGGTCTTGCTTCTCAGCATCTTTCAGAAGGGCGCGCCGCGGCTCTCGTGGGACTTCCTTAAAGAGTTTCCATCTCGCCGGCCCGCCGCTGCTGGCATCTTGTCGCCCCTCCTAGGTTCGGTCTGGATCGTTTTGTTAACCGGCTTCATCGCAGTTCCAATCGGCGTTGCAGCGGCGATCTACTTGGAGGAATACACGCGCCGGAAGAACAAGTTCATCGAGTTCGTCCAAGTTAACATCTCGAACCTAGCCGGTGTTCCTTCGATCGTCTACGGACTGCTGGGGCTCGCAATCTTTGTGCGCACGATGGGCATGGGTCGCTCGATTATCGCCGGTGCGATGACAATGGCCCTCCTGATTCTCCCGATGGTTATCATCGTTTCCCAGGAGGCACTCAAAGCAGTGCCCTCCAGCTATCGTGAGGGTTCGATCGCGTTGGGCGCCACTGAGTGGCAAACCATTCGCCGCCAAGTCTTACCTCACGCCTCGCCGGGCATTTTCACGGGAATCATCCTGTGCCTTTCCCGCACTCTTGGAGAGACCGCTCCCCTTATCATCATCGGCGCGGTGGCATACATTGCCCGCACGCCGAAGAGTCTGTCCGACAGCTTTACCGTCCTTCCGATTCAGATATTCAACTGGACGGGCGAAGCGAAAGCCGGCTTCCACGATGCAGCGGCCGCCGCGATTATCGTGCTGATGGTAGTCCTGCTCACGATGAACGGAATCGCGATCTTCCTTCGGTCACGAACTCAGCGCGCCTAGTCTTCGCTTCGCTCTTCCGCCTGCTTCCGAACGAAGGATTCAAGCAGGTTGGAGAAGTCGTCACGCCAAGGTTGCACCCGGCCGGGAGTGATCAGGTCCCAGAGATTGCGGTCTAGCAGCTTGCCGAAGTGCTCTTTCTTGCGGCCGATGATGACCCATTGCGAAGGCGTCTTACCTTCCTCTTCTTCCGAGGTTATCGCGACGTCGTACTGAGAGTAAGCCACCAAGCCGTTCTCATTCGCCGCCGCCGCCAAGTTATCGTTGAGGCTCAGATAGCGGTTGCTGACATGAAACGCGATGATCCCTTCCGGTTTTAGCTTGTCTTTGTACAACTTCAGGGCCTCGACGGTTAACAGATGCATCGGCACCGAATCGGAACTGAACGCATCGAGGACGAGAAGATCGAACTTGCCCTCGGCTTTGGCCAAAGTGAGCCGAGCGTCACCCGGAACGATCTCCAACTTCGCGCGACAGGAACTGAGAAAGGAGAAGAATTTGGGGTTAGAAGCAATCTCGATGACGGCGGGGTCTATCTCGTAATAGGTCATCCGCTGACCCGGCTGACCGTAGTAGGCTTGCGCACCAACCCCTAGGCCGACCATCCCGATATCGGCATTCGGCCCCACCCAGTTCTCGAACACCTGCCCGATCGGCCCGTTTGGATAGTAGTAGGTCAGCGGCTTTAGGGGCGTATCGAGATTCTCTCGACCGTGAATCGTGTTGCCGTGAACCAGCGTGCGAAAGCGATACTTTTCGTTCTTGGCTTCCAAAACTCGATGCACTCCGAAAAAGCTTCGCTTGGCAAGTTTCAGCTCTCCCGGAACTCCTACTCCCGCGAACTGGGCCGCGAATAGGAATCCCGCGATCGTGAATCCATACCGCCGGACTTGATCCGAGGCGAAGTAGGTCAGGATGGCGGGGAAACCGAGGCTGAGGCCGTTTCGAATCAGCTGGGCTTGTTCGAGAGGGATGCCGGAAAGGTCGATCCTGCCCGCCAACCACGCACTGGCCATGGCAATTGCGAAGATGCCGACTCCGGCCGCGATGTCGAAAGAAAGCTTGATCTTCTTCGACCCGTCTCTCGCCGGTCGAAGGAAACAGGCGGCACAGAGCGCGATCGGATATTCGAGATACTCCGTAAACGCGATGGGGGCGATAAAGGCGACAAAGACTCCCCCCAGCACGCCGCCTACCGAAAGCCATAAATAGAACTCGGTAAGCCGCTCCGCGGCGGGCGCTTCTTCGGCCAATCGCGTGTGACAGAGGAGCATCAATGTGAAGGCGACCACACAATGCAGAACCGCGAGCCAAACCAGCGGCTCCGTCGCCTCTAGCACAAGAGGCAACAAGAGCGGAGTGACCACCAAAGGCGCGACACGAGCAAGAATCGTCGACGTGATCCGCCGCTTATTCGCGAAGGCGATCACGAACGTGAGGAGATAAAGCGCCATCGGGACGACCCATAAGAAAGGAATCGGAGCGATGTTCTGAGTGAGGAAATTGATGACCCCCATGAGGAGCACGGAGGGAATCGCCGAGAGCAACAGCCACCGGACGATCTCCGGCCGGCTTCGCACAGCGTTGCCCTTCATCTTGGCGACCGGCGCCCGGTCGCGCGGCTTGGTCGAACAGATGGCCACGAACACAAACAGTACGGCGAAACCTGCCGCCCACAAGGAATGCTGCTCCCCGATCGACATCCTCGGTTCGATGAGGGTTGGGTAGAGCAGAAGCGACCCGAAGGAGCCCAAGTTGCTCGCCGCATAGAGATAGTAGGGTTTGGCCTTATCCGTAGCGTCGGTGCGTGAATACCATTTTTGAAGCAAAGGCGCGTGTGCGGAGCACACGAAAAAAGAGACTCCGACGGTCAGGGCCAAAGCCTGGAGGACACCGATAGTGGGTGGCCCCT
Source organism: Fimbriimonadaceae bacterium (assembly GCA_046598515.1). Classification (GTDB taxonomy): domain Bacteria; phylum Armatimonadota; class Fimbriimonadia; order Fimbriimonadales; family Fimbriimonadaceae; genus JANJUB01. The sequence continues at coordinate 23,186 of JBKJIP010000145.1, forward strand.
CGATCGGGGTTCGTGGCAAGCCGGCCAGGAGAGATAGCCCTCCCAGAAGCATGACCCCCAGATGCGCAAACCCCATCTGACGGTTGCGCCCCGCTGCCCAGTGCGCATAGGCATAGCCCAGTAGAAGCGCGAACTGGAAGAACACCATCGAAACGAGCCAAACGGACGGTGCGCCGCCAAAGAGAGGCAGCAACGATTTGGCCGCCATAGGCTGGACCAAAAAGAGCAGGAACGCGCTCAGGAACGCGGTGGCGGAAAAGAGTAAGCGCAAGTGCCCTTCCATCATATTCCACAGGGGCGGGCCTGAGTTTCCCATCAACCGGAAAGCCAAGGGCATACGGGGATGCAACATGCCTCGTAGCGCTTGGGAAAGCTTTCGGACGCTTAGCGGATCCAAGGCGAATGCACGGTGTCCACACGGAGTCCCCAATGCGGGGCACGATGCATACCCGCCCTTCCTTGGCTACTTCCTGAATTGACTCCAGGCAAACAACAAAAAGGCCCCCTCGAAAG